>DATNMT010000104.1:0-14238 GCA_035602495.1 Bradyrhizobium sp. | reverse complement strand
GTTGGAAACCATCTGTAATCTCCTTTGAGTGTCGCTGCTTGCTTCGTTTCGACGCGCCAGGTTTGTGTTGATGGTCAGGAGCAGCGGTCGCGACCGTCGTGCGCGCGGATAGTCCCCGCCGGTACCGGAGGTAGGGACCGGCCTTGAACATGACTTTGGCCGGCTTGCTGTCATTGCACCGGCTTTGCGTAAAATTCTTCAGGCCCTGGTGCGTGACGATCACGCCGTGAGCGCTTATCGGCCGCGCGGGCGCTCAAATCATCGTGACGCTCGAATTTCAACTCGGCGTGAGAGTGGCGCGCTTGGCGTCTTGATCGGTTTTGCTATCGCCCTACCTCGCATGCAGCGGGCACAAGACGGGCAGCGAGCGAGATCGAACAATGACCAATTCCGCTCAAGCGACATTGAATCACTGCACTTCGAATCAATCGACTCCCCTGTCGCCTCCCGCAGCTCCGATCCCCGAACATCGCGCGCCGGCACCGTTGCAGTCAGGTGTTGAAGCTCGCTCGAGTGTTGACTTCTCGCCGTCTGAGATTATCAGCCGCCACTCCGCGGCATTGCCGGGCGTGCATGTGGAAACGGTCCAGGCCGTGCGACGCAGGCCCTTTGAATATGGATTCCGGGCTCCCTGCCATCTACTCATCGCGGCAGAGCTTGCCGAGCGCTACGGCGGCGAGACTCTTGTCGAGGGCTTGCCTCGGTCGACCTTGCGCGATTTCACGCGGAAGCTGACTTTCGTCCCTGCTGGACATGATTTTCGCGGATCGCAGACACCGCGCGCGCTGTTGCGCACGACCTACATCTACATCGATCCGCGCGGGCCTCTCGCCGATCCTGCGCTGCGGTTTGGCGAGATCGAGTTCAAGCCCCGCCTGTTCTTTTACGATCGTGACCTGTGGGAGATCGCGCTCAAGCTCAAGTCGCTGGTGGAGAACCCGGGTTCGATACACAAGCGATACGCCGAGGCGCTCGGCATCCTGCTGACGCACGAACTGGTTCGCGTCAACGGCGACGCGGCCGCTTGCGCGCCGGTCAGCCGTGGCGGTCTGGCGCCCTGGCAGCAAAGGCAGGTCGCTGCCTATATCGAGGAGCATGTCGCCGACGACATCCCGCTCGCGACCCTCGCCGGGCTGGCACGGCTAAGCCCGTTCCATTTCTCGCGATCGTTCAAACGTTCCTTCGGCGTGCCGCCGCACAGATATCACGCCAATCGCCGGATCGAGCGTGCCAAGCGGCTACTGACGAATCGGGAGCTGTCCGTCACAGCGATTGCGCTCAATGTCGGCTTCAGCGAGACCAGTACATTCACCGCCGCATTCCACAGGCTGACCGGCCAGGCCCCGAGCCGCTATCGTCGTAGTCTCGATTAAACGGAGCGTGGCCGTTCCTCGGTTTGACGGGCTCGGAGGTGCTGCCGGCGACGGTGGCCGGCATCACCGCCGTCTATCTCCTGATGAATCTGATCGGCCGTCCGTCGCTCACGACGCCATGCTCTCGAGCACGCCATCGCGCCGGATCAGGCCGTGGAAAAGCGCTGCCCCGAAATGCGCGAGGATGGTCGCGAAGAACAGGTAGGCGAGGCCAGTATGAAGGTCGCGGAGCCACGCATAGAGCGTCAAATCATGCGGCAGGATCGGTGACAACCGCAGCGGCCCGTAGAGCACGATCGGATAGCGCGCCGCTGACAGCATGCCCCAGCCGACCAGCGGCATGATGAACATGAGCGCGTACAGTACGACGTGCGATGCCTTGGCGGTGAACCGCTGCAGGGATGGAACCGTATCGGGCAATTCCGGCGGCGGATTGATGAACCGGTTCACGATGCGGATCACGCACAACACAAAGATGGCTATTCCGAGCGGCCGGTGGATAGCGACCAGAAGTTCGTAGCGTGCGGACACCGAAGCGGCCATGCCCACGCCGATGAACAGCATTGCCACGATCATCGCAGCCATCAGCCAATGCAGAAGCCGGGACATAGCCGGGAAGCGTGCTTGGGTGGTCATGAATTGCCTCCAGCTTTCACTTCCTGCACCGTTACCGCGCTGAGCGGCTTCTCGTGCTCCTCTTCGGCACGCAGCGTGAAGGAGCGCGCATAGGCCGCCGAGCGGGCGCTCAGCAACGGATCGTCGGATGGTTCGATGCCGGATGGCAGCACCAGAGGATCGTAGTTGACGGCGGTGCAGCGCCCACCGTCCTCACTCGAGGCGCGATCGATGGTTACCGTGCCGGCGTCGACCTGCCGGCGGCCGGCGGGCCAGGGCAGCGTGGCGTCGTTCGTCTGGTCATCAGCCTGGCCGATCGTTACGATCAGCCGCCACTGCTGTGGATGCTGCGCGATTTGGGCGATCAGGTCATCGAAGAGGTAGTTCTTGTCTCCTGCCGCTGATGGCTCTGCGCTGTCCGTCGCGGAGGGTTGCACCGGCACCGTGGACCAGCGAACGGGGACCGAGGCGCCGGCGGCGTCGACGAAGCGGAAGGCATTGAGGCTGTTGAAGGTGGAGTTTGCAAAGCCGGAAGTGACTTCGCGCTGCTTGATTAACGCCAGCGCCCGGACCGTTTCCGGATGGGCGGCCAGGAAGGCCTTCATTCTAGCCGGATCGGGCTTTCCGGTCGCGGGATCGGGGCTGGAGGCAAGCAATTGCTCGTAAAAGCCGCGCGCCGAATTAACCGGGAAAACCGGGATGTTGTTCATGCCCGTACGCCATTCCTCGCCACCGGGTACCAGGAAGCGCAGCGCCATGCTGCGCACCTTCGCAGGTGCATCGGTCTGAAAGGGCATGCCGCCAGCGAGCGCGAAGCGGCCTACCACCGGGACGCGTCCGGGTCTGAAGACAGCGGCTTTCGACAGTGCCGCTGCCTGCCCGCTGCTTTCGAACCAGCCGGTGACGCAAACTCCCTTCGCATGGTTGCGGCGGAAGCCGGCGTGAGTGCCGTTGGCATCCTGGAAAGCGGCCATCATTCGGTCCTGGGTCAGTCGTGCCGGCGAGAACCAACCGCCGACGTCAGCGAACGCCGCGGCCACGCTCAGCATCACCGCACCGATCGCAGCCAGTCGGACGATCACGCCGGCATTACTTGCAGGACCCGCTCCGAACCAGAATGGCTTCATATTCAACGCGGCCTCATCTTCAACGGCCTCTCTGACCGTCCGTGTGCTACTGGCCCCGCGATGCCGGTCTGCCCGGACCGGATGTGCTCAGCAGACGTCGACGCGTCATCATTCGACGTGCTGCCGGTCTTGCAGACACTGAGAATTGCCATTCACCGACGCAAGGGCGCCGCATTTAAATTTTTATTTATCGTTGTGCGCGTTGTTTGCGGCGGCTGCTTCATTCTGTTCGAGGATAGGGAAGGGATCTCGCCTGCCATCGTCGCTGCGCGCGCACGCACGTTGCTGTTTTTTTCATTACATCTGCTCATGCTGAGTGTTGCCGGTTCTGGCATTTTTCGGACATGGCGATGTCCGACTTGAGTCCGTTGTGCGCAGCAAAACGGTCATCGGTGGGAGCTGCAAAGCGGCCCACCGTGACCCATGGGCACCGTTTGAGCCTTATTTTGAAGCGTTGGCGATCTTGTGCTCCAAATGGCCGGTCTCATGATCGCGGCGGAGCTGACTCAGTGACGTTTCGTTCAGTTGAAGAAGAATCTCGCTCAACTTCTCGGTCGCGGGATAACCGGCGGCAAAACTTTGTCCGTAAATCTTACGCAACGTGCCGACGAGGGTGTTTCCGTGCTTGTGACTGATTTCGCCGTCGTGGTTGCGGTGGCGATTGTCGAGACCTGCCTTGCTCATGCTGCTCTCCATGGTGCCCACGAGCGACAGCATCCTCCCGCCGGGACCAAATGGCAATCTTGCGCCGCAACCGCTGCGCGCCCTTCTATAGCTCTGAAAGAAATGTGAGGCCAGCACGACAAGTCGACCCACGATGACCAAAGAGGCGGCTGTTATCATCGCGTTTCTTCGCTCTCGACTAATTTGCCCGACACGGGCAAATCAGGGATGTTGCCATCGAGGTCCGGTCGCAAAATCATTCCCGGCTAAGCCAATGGCCCGGCTAGCGATTTCCGATTTTCGGAAATGGCGCTTGCGATCCAACCCAAATCAGCTATATGTGTCGACCGTCCCGCCTCCACTTGAGGGGCGTTTCGCGATCGTCACGGACGTTGGCGGCGGGATGCGGTGGACGCAGGCATTGCTTCTGACGAGAGCTTTGGCTGCGGACGGCAAAGTCGTGTGGTCCTGGCGCCTCGACGCCGGTGTCAAGTCGGCAGAAGCAATTTTGCCGGCGACGGAGACAATAAAGCCGATCTCCGGGGAGAGCACGAAATAAGCCGTAAACCATTGCGCAGGGAAGGCCGGGTCAACCCGGTGGACCTGTGGTGTGCTTTCTATCATTGCGCGCGAGGCTGCGGGTGCATCGTGCGCCCGGCTTTCCCTGCGCCCTCTGCTTTTCGAGGCGCGAACGATCAGGCAAGACTCGCGCGAAATCATGCGGCGAGATCGCGAAGCCATGCTCGGTCATCTCCCCTCCTGCCGCTTCGCCGGGGGAGGGGGGATTCGGAAGGCTTTTTGTTCGGCAATTGAAGCGAAAAACTCACGAAGCCAGTGCGCGCATCAATGTCAGGGAATTTGCCGACGTTGCCGCGCGCGTCACTCGACCACTTCGTCGGCGCGGCCGAGCAGCGTCGCCGGGATCTCGATGCCGAGTGCCTTGGCGGCCTTCAGGTTGACGGCCATTTCGAATTTGGTCGGCAATTGCATGGGCAGGTCGGCGGGCCTGGCTCCCTTGAGGATGCGATCGATATAGGCGGGCGCCCGCCGAAAATTCCGCCGGTGGAGCACCAAACCTTAAGATTTCTTAAGAGCTGTGGGCTTTATTGGTGGAGGACGCGCGTGGCCCGAGGTGCTGCCCGCGCGCAAGGATTTTGCATGGCCACGCCGCTACCCACCCCGACGATGCCTCAGCCCAACGCCATACCGGTTGCGCTGTTCAACGTCTGCTTCGTGCTGTGCGTCATCAATCTCGTCTATTTCCCGATCGCCTATGCCTCGCACTGGTGGATCTACGATCCTGACGGCCTCGGAATCCCGACCGATTTCGTCAACGTCTGGGCCGCCGGCAAACTCGCACTCGAAGGCCATCCGGCGCAGGCCTGGGATTGGGACATCCAGCGGCAGGTCGAGCTCGCGCTGCTGCGTCAGGATTTCATCGGCTATTTCGCCTGGCACTATCCGCCGCCGTTCCTGTTCATCGCCTCGCTGCTGGCGCAGCTTCCATACTCCGTGGCCTTCATCGGCTGGATAGCGGCGAGTTTCCTGCCCTATCTCGCGATGATGCGCGCGATCGTCGGAAGGCCGTTCGGCTGGCTATTGGCGATCGCCTTTCCGATCGTATTCAACAACACCCTGGTCGGCCAAAACGGTTTTCTCACCGCGGCCCTGATCGGCGGAACGCTGTACTTGATGCCGGTGCGGCCGATTCTCGCCGGCGTCTGCCTCGGCCTGTTGAGCTACAAGCCGCAATACGGATTGCTGTTTCCGCTGGTGCTGATCGCGGCCTCGCAGTGGACGGTGTTCCTCACCGCCGGTGTCGTCGCGGTGGCGATGGCGCTGGTCTCCTGGCTCGCGTTCGGCACCGAGAGCTGGCAGGCGTTCTTTCACTGGATGCCGATGTTCTCGCAGGCCTTCCTGACCGAGGGCAAGGCCACCTGGTGGAAGCTGCAAAGCCTGTTCTCGATGGTGCGTTATCTCGGCGGCACCGAGCAACTGGCATGGGCGTTCCAGTGGGTTCTGACCGCGTCGGTCGCGGTGGTGCTGGTGCTGATGTGGCGCAGCCGGCTGCCCTATACGTTGAAGGCCGCCGCACTCGCCGTCGGCACCCTGCTGACAACGCCCTACCTCTTCATGTACGACATGATGGTACTGGCGATCCCCGTCGCCTTCCTTGTTCGGATGGGGCTCAAGAGCGGTTTTCGCTCCTACGAGCTTCCGGCGCTGGCCTGTGCGCTTGTGCTGTTCCTGACGTTCACATTCACGGGGCAGCCGACCGGGCTCGGCATCACCCTGATCGTCGGAAGCCTGGTGCTGCGCCGCGCCGGCCCCTGGTGGCGGCGCGAGCCGGCGCCGTCGCGGGTCGCCGCCGCCAGCGCTTAACGCCGATATATCCACCTAATTGCGACTTGTCAGAGCGCCTGAATAGTTGTTCACTTCTTCAAAGCGGTCGGTCACGAGCCGCTCAAAAGATTGAACGCATGCTCTCCCGCCGGCTGATTCGGCCCGGAGGCGTGCGGCGGGACGAGAAACGCTGCCATGGTCTATCGGCGGACCCATCAGGTCGTAAAACGCCTCGCGGCGCGGCGCAGCGCCATTCTGGCGGCCGCGCGCCATGCCGCCGCGGACGGCGGCATGGCGGCAGTGCAGATCGCGCCGGTCGCGATCCGCGCCAATGTCGCCGCCGGCACGGTCTATCGTTATTTCCCCTCCAAGGCCGACCTGATTTCGGAACTGATCGCCGAGGTCTCGCGCGACGAGCTGGCCGCGATCCGCCGCGCCGCCGAAGCCGCGCCCGGGCCGTCCTCGGCGCTGGCGGCCGCCGTCACGACGGTGGCCGTGCATGTGCTGTCGCAGCGCAAGCTCGCCTGGGGCATCCTGGCCGAGCCGGTCGATGTCGACGTCACGGCCTCGCGGCTGGCGAGCCGCCGCGAGATCGCCGGCGAGATCGCCACCCGGATCGAGGCGGCGGTGCGCGCCGGGCATCTGCCGGCGCAGGACACCGCACTGGCCGCGACCGCGCTGCTCGGCGCGCTGCATGAAGCGCTGGTCGGGCCGCTGGCGCCGGACAATCTCGACGATCCCGCGAAGATGCGCGACGCCGTGCAAACCGTGACGCTGCTGGCGCTGCGCGCCGTCGGTGTGATGGACGCCCGCGCCCGCGGCCTCGTGGTGCAGGCGGTGCTGCCGGCGAAAACGCTGGTCGGGGCGTGAACCCTTTCGGGCCGAACGTCATGCGCCGCTATCCGGCCGGTCCTATTCTGCCGCATTGGCGAAATACAAACGTCACACGTTGCAAATCATCTCGAGGGAGCCTCGCATGACCACGACATCAGGATCGGCCAAATGGCAGGGCGGCATCAGGGACGGCAAGGGCGCGATCTCGACCAAAAGCGGCGCGCTGAAAGATTATCCCTACGGCTTCGCCAGCCGCTTCGAGGGCAAGCCGGGTTCGAACCCGGAAGAGCTGATCGGCGCCGCGCACGCCGCCTGTTTCACCATGGCGTTGTCGCTGATCCTCGGTGAGGCAAAGCTCACCGCCGAGCAGATGGAGACCAGGGCCGACGTCACGCTTGAGAAGGTAGGCGACGGCTTTGCCATCACCTCCGTGCATTTGACGCTGAGCGCGAAAATTGCCGGCGTCGACAAGGCGAAATTCGAGGAGCTGGCGGGCATGGCCAAGGCCGGCTGTCCGGTGTCGAAGCTGCTGAACACCAAGATCACGCTGGACGCGACGCTGCTCTGATCGCCTCACATATCCGCGTCGCCGTCCGGGCCGACCGAAGCGATGCGCAGCATGTTGGTGGTGCCGGGTGCGCGAAGCGGCACGCCGGCGACGATGATGACGCGCTGGCCGGCCCGGGCAAAGCCGTCGCGAAACGCAATGCTGCCGGCGCGGCTGACCATGTCGTCCAGATCCTTGGCGTCTTCGGCGACCACGCAATGCACGCCCCAGACCGCGGACAATTTGCGTCCCGTCGAGAGGTTCGGCGTGATCGCCACCACCGGCGGTTTGGGTCGCTCGCGCGCCACCCGCAGCGCGGTCGATCCCGAACTGGTCCAGCAGATGATCGCGCTGAGATCGAGTGTTTCGGCAATCTGCCGCGCGGCATCGGCAATGGCGTCGCCGACGGTCGGCTCCGGTTCGGCTCGCTGCGCATTGAGCACGCCGCGATAGGTCGGGTCGCGCTCCACTTCCTCGCCGATCCGGTTCATGGTCGAGACCGCCTCGACCGGAAATTTGCCGGCGGCCGATTCCGCCGACAGCATGATGGCGTCTGCGCCCTCATAGACCGCGGTGGCGACGTCGGAGACCTCGGCGCGGGTCGGCACCGGCGACTGGATCATCGATTCCAGCATTTGGGTGGCGACCACCACCGGCTTGCCGGCGCGCCGCGCCAGCCGCGTCATCTGTTTTTGCAGGCTCGGTACCCGCTCCAGCGGCAGCTCGACGCCGAGATCGCCGCGCGCCACCATCAATGCGTCGGACGCCTCCAGTATTTCAGGGAGCCGATCGATCGCCTGCGGCTTCTCGATCTTGGACATCACGGCGGCGCGGCCGCGGATCATCTTCTTGGCCTCGGTGACGTCCTCGGCGCGCTGTACGAAGGAGAGCGCGATCCAGTCGACACCGGTCACCAGCGCCGCTTCGAGGTCGGCGCGGTCCTTCGGCGTCATCGCGGACACCGGCAGGTCGGTGTCGGGCAGGCTGACGCCCTTGCGGTCCGACATTTTGCCGCCGATCACCACCCGGGTGACGGCGCGCTCCGGCGAGGCTTCCTCGACGATCAGGCGGACCTTGCCGTCGTCGAGCAGGAGCGCATGGCCCGGCTTCAGCGCCGCGAGAATTTCCGGATGCGGAAGCTGGACGCGAGTCTTGTCGCCCGGCGCCTTGTCGGAATCGAGCACGAAGCTTTCGCCGTTGTGGAGCTGGACCGAACCTTCGGCGAAAGTACCCAGGCGAAGCTTTGGGCCCTGCAGGTCGACCAGAATGCCGATCGGCCGGCCGTAGCTGCTCTCGACATTGCGGATGGTCTTGACCAGCTCGCGCATCTTGTCGTGCGAGGTGTGGCTCATATTGATACGGAACACGTCGGCGCCGGCCTCGAACAGGCGGCGGATCATCGCGCTGTCGGAGGATGCAGGGCCAAGCGTTGCGAGGATCTTGATGCGGCGCAGGCGTCTCATGGCTTGGTCCCGGGCGCTGCGGCTGGCGGCAGACCAGACGCGCCCGGAACGGCCCCGCCCGGTGGGTTGGGCAGGCCGGGCGCCGTGCCCGGCGAACTGGACATGCCCGGCAGGTTGCCGGGTCCACCGGGACCGACAGTTCCCGGGATACCCGGCACCCGCTGTGCCGGCTGGGTTTCGTTGGATTCGGTCAATTGCACCGTCCAGGCGCGCTGCTCGCCAGTATCGACCTCGAAGAAGCCGGTGCGGTCGAACCCGCGTGCCAGGCAGTTCTCGGTGCCCTTGATGGTGAATTCCTTGTCGCGCGAGCACATGAACGCCTGTCCCGACCACTCGCCGCCGCGGTCGTAATCGAGTGCGTAGATATAATAATATCGCGCCACGAGCGTTCCGCGCAGCAGCGTCTCGCAACTCCGCGAGGACACGTTCCACCAGCCCTCGGTGGTCCAGCCCTCGGCATCCTTGTAGCCGAGCGCAATGCCGACCCGGCTTGAGGTATTGTTGCAGAGGCGGAAGTCCGCCGCCGCCGAACTGTTCCACAGGCACAGGACGGCGAACGCCAGCGCCGGCAGCAGACCGGCGGCGAGGCGTGAACAGAACAGGTTGGGACGATGGGAATTCGTTGGGATCATTCAGTGAAGCTATATCAAATCATTGACGATTTCGCGTGATGCGGCGGTGACTGTCAACGGCCATGGAGCTATTTTCAGGCGATCGGCGGCCGAAATCCCGCTTGTTCGGCCCTGTTTGCCCCGCGATATGGCAAAATCTGTGACAACTCCCACCTAATATCAATAAGCTTGCACCAAACCGGCGAGATCACGGTCATGACCATCGACGACAAAACCAGAACAGAACTCGAAGCCGCCACCTTCAGGCGCCTGGTCGGGCATCTGCGTTCCCGCACCGATGTCCAGAATATCGACCTGATGAATCTCGCGGGCTTCTGCCGCAACTGCCTGTCCAATTGGCTCAAGGAAGAGGCCGACGCACGGGGGGCGGCGATGACCAAGGACGAGAGCCGGGAGGCCGTTTACGGCATGCCCTACGAGACCTGGAAGTCGATCCATCAGGGCGGCGCCAGCCCGGAGCAGTTGGCGGCGATGAAGAAGGCCCCTAGCGGACATTGATTCCCGTTTCCGCTATTGCGAGGCAACGGATCGCGCGAATGCGCGCGCGATGACAAGCCTCCGCGCGGTCATCCACACTTCGTCATTCCGGGATGGTCCGAAGGACCAGACCTCAGATGCGCAATTGCGCATCGGGGAATCTCGAGATTCGGGGTTCGATGCGGAGCCTGTCATCGGGCGCGCGTTCGCGCGACCCGTTGGCATCGCCCCGGAATGACTGCTCCGCTTTCTCCTGTGGGCGCGCTGTGGATGAGCGCGATGTTGCCTTGACGGGAAGCGCGCCAATCTTGAGGGTCATTTCAAGGATGCGGCGCGTGGGAAAGCGTGCGGCGCTTCTCCTCACACCTCAACCGTCAGTTCCATCCAGGAGTACCCGATGGCCACCACCGCTGCTGCCGTCAAGGAAGCGCCCGCGACAAAATTCGCCAAGGACCAGCTCAAGGCCATCATCGAGCGCATCGAGCGGCTCGAAGAAGAGAAGAAGACCATCTCGGACGACATCCGCGATGTCTATGCGGAAGCCAAGGGCAACGGCTTCGACGTCAAGGCGCTGCGCACTATCGTGAGGCTGAGGAAGCAGGACGCCAACGAGCGCGCGGAAGCGGAGACCGTCCTGGAAACCTACATGCAGGCGCTGGGGATGCTGTGAGGCACCGGCGGGCGGACTTTTCCGACCCCTGCCAGCTTGGGCAAAAACCGCTGATCTGCTAGACTGTCCGGTGAAGGAACCGAACAGATGGACGTGCCTGGACCAGAGCGCAGGCTCGCAGCGGTTCTCGCCGCCGACATGGTCGGCTACAGTCGGCTGATGGAGGTCGACGAGACCGGCACACTCGCGCGTCTCAAGACCCACCGCATCGAGCTGATCGATCCGGCCATCGCGAAGAATCGCGGCCGCATCATCAAGACCACCGGCGACGGCATGCTGGTCGAATTCCACAGCGTCGCCGACGCGGTGCTGTGCGCGGCCGAGGTTCAGCGCCGGATGGCGCGACGCAACACGGATGTCTCGCCGGCGCGGTGGATCCAGTTCCGGATCGGTATCAATCTGGGCGACGTGATCGTTGAGGAAAACGACATCTTTGGCGACGGTGTCAACGTCGCGGCGCGGCTCGAAATGCTCGCCGAGCCGGGCGGCATCTGCGTCTCGGGCGCGGTACGCGATCAGGTCGGCGACCGACTCGACGACGTCGTATTCGAGGATCTCGGCGAGCAGAGCGTCAAGAACATAGTCCGCCCGATCCGCGTTTTTCGCGTCCGGCTTGATCCGGTCGCAACCGCCGCGCCAGCGGACGCGAAGGATGCTGCGACGGCGACGGCGATCTCCAGGAAGCCGTCCATCGCCGTGCTGCCGCTTGCCAACATGAGCGGCGATCCGGAGCAGGAGTTCTTCGCGGACGGCCTCACCGAGGACATCATTACCGAGCTGTCGCGCTTCCACGAACTGCTTGTAATCTCGCGCAACTCGACCTTCGTGCACAAGGGCAAGGCGGTGAAGGTGCAGGACGTCGGGCGCGAATTCGGCGTCGACTACGTCCTCGAGGGGAGCGTGCGAAAGGCGGGCGATCGCATCCGCGTCACCGTGCAGCTGATCGACGCGGAAACCGACCGGCACATTTGGGCCGAACGCTACGACCGCAAGCTCGAGGATATCTTCGCTATCCAGGACGAGATGACCCGCGCGATCGTCGCGACGCTCCCCGGCCGCGTCGAGGCCGCCAGGCACGACCGTGCGAAGCGCAAGCCGACCGACAACATGGCGGCCTATGAGTGCGTGCTGGCCGCCAAGGTGCTGCACCACCGTTCGATGCGGGAGGACAACGTTGAAGCGCAGCGCCTGCTCGACCGCGCGCTGGCGCTCGACCCGAACTATGCTCACGCTCACGCCTGGAAGGCATGCGTACTGGGCCAGACGTGGGGTTATAATTGGTGCGCTGATCGCGACGCCACCCTCCAGCAAGTCGGCGTGGAGGCGGAGACCGCGCTGGCGCTCGATGACAATGACAGCGACGTGCACCGCATCCTCGCCGCGCTGGACCTGACGCGTGATGAGCATGATAAGGCCGCATACCATCAGGAACGGGCGCTCGCGCTCAACCCCAATTACGACCTTGTTGTGGTGCAGCAGGGCGAGCTTCTGACGTGGCTTGGGCGGCCGGAGGAGGGCATCGACTGGATCAAGAAGGCGATGCGCCTCAACCCGTACCACCCGGAGCGCTTCTGGAGTCACCTCGGGCGCGCCTGCTATTGCGCCGAGAAATACGCCGAAGCCGCCGAGGCGTTCTCGCGGATTACACGGCCTGATTACACGCATCATGGCTTCCTCGCAGCCACGTTCGCGCAAATGGGCAACGCCGTTGCGGCCGCCGCGCACGCGGCGGAGGTCCTCAAGCGCGAGCCGAAATTCTCGGTCGAGGTTTATCTCACCACCCAGCACTACAAGCGCGACGTCGACCGCCGGCGCCACGAGGCGGGCCTTCTCAAGGCAGGCCTGCCCGCCTAGATGTGAGCTTTCAGGAGGTTGTCCATTCGGCCCCGACCCCGAACTGAGAGGCCGAGGCTACGGGTCCTCTGGTTTGCGAGGACGGCGCTGAAATTGTGGAAGCGATTTGCGCGTTGCGCGCGGGCTCAGTGAAGCGAGGCGGTTCGCAGCACGAAGGATTGCGTCGCCAGCGTAGCGGTGGCCGATCCGGCGAAGCGGTCGCAATTCAATCCCATCATCGGATCGTCCGAGAAGGTCATGGCGATCGCGGTTTGCGGCTTGACGAAATACGCGGCCATCATGGTCATGTCGGTGTCGCCCAGCACGGTGGCGTTCATCGCGGTGCTTGCGCTCGGCGCCAGCATCATCACCCGCATCCAGGCATCATTGCTTCTGGAGGAGGTGAGCCGCGTCGCGGTCGCCACCATGCCGCCCTGACCCTGCGGTCCCTTGGCAACGACGGTGTCGATTCCTGTGGCGGCGGCCGGATTGCGCGAGGCCGAGGGCCGGATGCTGCGTGGGATCGGCGCGCTGGCGGCGACGATGTCGGCGCGATCGACCGGCGAATTGGCGGCCGGCGCGTAAGCCAGCGCCTGCAGCGCGTTGGAAACGCTGGATGTCGGTTGCGGATCGGCGGAGGCCAGCGCCTGACGGGCGCTGATGGCGGCAACCTGGGCCGGAGTTGCCTGTTTCGGCACTGCCGGCGCATCGCCCCAGAAGCCGCGGGCATTGATGATGTCAGCCGGCGTCTGCGGTTTTGCCTCGGCCTTCGGCGCCGGCGGTTTGCCCTTTGCGGGCTGCGCGACCTGCACGTCCGCCGAAGCCAACTGGAAAGTCGCCGCCACCGCGGGTTTTGCGCGCGGCAACGGCACGGGGTCGGCGGATTTGGCAGGCGCGGCCGAG
The DNA here is from genome assembly GCA_035602495.1 of Bradyrhizobium sp. Classification (GTDB taxonomy): domain Bacteria; phylum Pseudomonadota; class Alphaproteobacteria; order Rhizobiales; family Xanthobacteraceae; genus Bradyrhizobium. Next base: position 758 of record DATNMT010000104.1, on the reverse strand, counting down.
GCCATCACGCTGACCGGGACGGTCTTGACGTCAGCGGCCGCAGCGCTGGCGCCCTCCTCCTCCTCCTCGCTCGACTTGCCCTTGAACAGGCTCGCGAACAGGCTTGGTTTGCTGACGGTTGCGGCGTCGTCGCCGCTGCCGCGTCTTTCGATGTCGGCGCGGGCAAGCTCGTAGCCCTTCAGCGGGGTGCCGTCGGAGGGCACGTGCACGGTGCGGCCGTCGGGGAAGACGCGCGCCAGCTGATCGTGGGTCATGCGCGGCCAGTGCCGGATGCTGCCGGTGTCGAGATGGACGAAAGGCGAGCCCGATGTCGGATAGAACCCGACGCCGCCGCGCTGCAGGCGCAAGCCCGCGAAACGAATCTGCTCGAGCGGCACGTCGGGAATGAAGAAATCCATGGCGTGGCCGAGCATATGCTGGCTGAAGCGCGCCACCCCGGACGAACGGCGGCGGAGCATGGCGTTGGTGGCGGGGGAGCGGTAGGCCGAGATGATCTGGATCGGCTTCTTGGCGTCGACGTCGCGGTAAACCTCCCACAGGATGTCGAACAGGTGACGATCCATCGTGGTCTGATCCTGGCTACGCCAGTCGCGGAGATAGTGATTGAGCTGCTTCAGCGCCTCATCGTCGTAGCGCCCGTCACGCTTGAAGGTGACGGTGATATCTTCATCGGAATGGGTGTGGTGGAACGAAAGGGTACGGGTTTCGTTGAGCGCGGTCGCATCGTGGACCGATCCGGCTCCCATCAGGAGCAACAA
>DATNMT010000075.1:0-7607 GCA_035602495.1 Bradyrhizobium sp. | reverse complement strand
GGGGGCGATCGTGTTCGCGGCCGTGCTCGACGGCCTGGACGGCCGCGTCGCGCGCATGATCAAGGGGCAGTCGAAATTCGGCGCCGAGCTCGACAGCCTCGCCGATTTCGTCAATTTCGGCGTGGCACCCGGCCTGATCCTTTATTTCTGGCAATTGCACGAATTGAATAACGGCGGCTGGATCGCGGCGATGGTTTTCGCCATCAGTGGCGGACTGCGGCTGGCCCGCTTCAACGCGACCATGGACGATCCGAACAAGCCGCCCTTTGCGGCCAATTACTTCACCGGCGTGCCTGCGCCGGCCGGCGCGATCACCGTGCTGCTGCCGATCTATCTCGCCTTCCTCGGGCTATCGAAACCCCCGGCGATGCTGACCGCGCTCTATACGCTCCTGATCGCGTTCCTGATGGTGTCGCGGCTGCCGGTATTTTCCGGCAAGACCGTGCGCATGCGGGTGCCGCCGGAAATGGTGCTGCCGGTGTTCGTCGCGGTGATTTTCTTCATCGCGCTTTTGATCGGCTATCCCTGGCATATTCTGTCGGCGGGTTCGGTGCTTTATCTGCTGAGCCTGCCGGCGGGGTGGAAATCGTATCGCGACCAGGCGCGCAATCGGGCCGCGCAAGCGGCGGCGCCGGCCGGCTCGGCTGCGCCCAATCCGGCGCCGCCGTTCACGCCGGTGGTGGTAGAGCCCGACGACGACGATCGGCCGGCGCGGCTCAACTGAGCGGCTTCGGGGCTGCTTCGCTCCAAGACACCTCGTATATCTGACATGAACGATCGCCGGTTGGGTTCATCGCCGATCTCGGCTATATGGCTGACCTATACGGCCCTTCGAAATGGCCGGTCCCCAAATTCCCGGAGAAAACGCCGTGACGGATTCCACCAAAGCGCCGCTGCCTGCTGCCCTTCTCGAGGCGCTCGGTCGCTACGATACGCCGACGATCTGCAATGCGATGGAGGTCGTTGCCCCCGAACGCCGGCTGATCGGCTACACCACCAAGCCGCTGGTCTGCCCGTTCCCCGATCTGCCGCCGATGGTGGGTTATGCGCGCACCGTGTCGATCCGCTCGGTGCTGCAATCCGGCCTTCCGGCCGCCGAACAGGCCAGGCGGCGCATCGCCTACTATGAATATGTCGGCACCGGCTTTGGTCCGCGCATCACCGTGATCCAGGATATCGACGGGGCCGATGTCGGCTATGGCGCCTTCTGGGGCGAGGTGCAGAGCAATGTGCACAAGGCGCTCGGCTGTCTCGGCGTGATCACCGACGGCTCGATTCGCGATATCCCGCAATGGGCGCCGGGTTTCCAGGCGCTGGCCGGATCGATCGGGCCCTCGCACGCCTGGGTGCATGCCGAGAGTTTTGGCGGCGAAGTGCGCGTCGCCGGGATGACGGTGCGCTCCGACGATCTCATCCATGCCGACCGGCACGGCGCGATCGTGATTCCAATCGACATCGCCGCCGGGATTCCGGACGCCTGCGAACTCTGCGGCCGCCGCGAAACGCCGATCCTGGAAATCGCGCGCTCCAAGGATTTCTCGCTGGAGAAGCTGAAGGACGCGCTGAAGCGCTCGGCGGAAATCCACTGAGCCTCTCGCGGGAGGTCGCGCTATGAACATGGACGGCAAGACGGCCTTGGTCACGGGTTCGACTGACGGCGTCGGCCGCTATATCGCCGGCCAACTCGCTTCCGCCGGAGCCAGGGTCCTGATCCATGGCCGCGACAGCGGACGGGGCAAGGCGCTTGCCGATGAGATCAGGCGGGCAGGGCGGGGTGAAGCCGTGTTCTATCAGGCCGATCTGTCGTCGCTCGCCGCCACGCGACAGCTTGCCAACGCGATCCTCGCCGATCACAAGCGGCTCGACCTCTTCATCAGCAACGCGGGGATCGGATCGCAAAACCAGGGGCCGCAGCGGCAGACCAGCGTGGACGGATTTGAGCTGCGATTTGCCGTCAACTATCTCTCGGGCTTCCTGCTCGCTTATCTCCTGATGCCGCTGTTGAAGGCGAGCGCGCCCTCGCGCATCGTCAATGTTGCCTCTCTCGGTCAGCATCCGATCGACTTCGACGATGTGATGATCACAAGAGGTTACGGCGGCAGCCGCGCCTACGCGCAAAGCAAGCTGTCGCAGATCATGTTCACCATCGATCTCGCCGAGGAGCTGAAGGGATCGGGCGTGACCGCGAATTCGCTGCACCCCGCCACCTATATGAACACCACGATGGTGCGGGCCGGCGGCATCACACCGATCTCGACCGTCGAGCAGGGCGGTGCGGCGATCTTGCACCTTGCCGTCGGCGACGACGTCGCCGGCAAGAGCGGGCTGTTCTTCAACGGCATGAACCAGGCCCGGGCCAATGCGCAGGCCTATGACGCGGCCGCCCGCAAGCGCTTGCGCGAACTCAGCCTCGAACTGACGGGGCTTGCCGCCGCCTGACGCAAGCCCGGCAAGCGGCGCGTCACCCCGGTATGGTTAGCAGAGGGTTTAGATCAGGCCCGCGGCGCGCCGAATTGCGGCTTGCCGCGGCAATCGGTTTAACCTTTACGCGTCTTTAATGGCGCGTCCGTAGGGTTCTGATTGCGCGGCTTGAGGATGGGCCACGCCATCGTCCAGAACGGCCGGTTGTTCGCGTACGCGTTGGAGTTTCCCATGGATATCATGACGGGCGTCGGGCTCGTGTTCGGCACCATCATCCTTGTGTTGATCATGCTGATGGGCGGCGATATCCACATGTTCATCAGCGAACATGCCGTCATCATCGTCATCGGCGGATCGATCGCCGCTACCATGATCAGGTTCCCGCTCAGCGCGATCCTGCACGGCGTTCCGCTCGGAGCGAAATTCGCCTTCACGATGAGCCGGCTGTCGGCGCGCGACCTGGTCGACGAACTGGCCCGCATCGCCGAAATCGCCCGCAAGCAGGGACCGGTCGGCCTGGAGAAGGTCGAGACCGACGAGCCGTTTCTGGCCAAGGGCATCCGCTACGTCGCCGACGGCTACGATCTCGAATTCATCCGCGACAATCTCGAGCGCGACCGCGACAATTTCCTGTTGCATCTCGACGAGGGCGGCAAGATCTACCGCGCCATCGGCGACTGCACGCCGGCGTTCGGCATGGTCGGCACCCTGATCGGCATGGTGCAGATGTTCGCCAACATGACCGACCCCTCGAAGCTCGGTCCGTTCATGGCGACCGCCTTGCTGGCGACGCTCTACGGCGCGGTGATCGCGAACCTGTTCTGTCTGCCGATCGCCGACAAGCTGCATGGCAAGCTGCTCGACGAGGAGACCAATCGCACGCTGATCATCGACGGCATCCTGATGATCCGGGATTCCAAGAGCCCGACCCTGGTCCGGGAGATGTTGCTGGCCTACCTGCCGGAGAAGCACCGCCAGGAAGAGGGCGAGCCGGTCCCGGCCTGAGTGGGCTGAGCAGACGGGTCCGGGAAGCAAGCAATGGCCAAGAAAAAACGCGGCGGGGCACATGGCGGGGGGCACGGCTGGTACGTGTCCTTCGCCGACCTGATGGGCCTGATGATGAGCTTCTTCGTGATGCTCGTCGCGTTTTCCACCATGGACAACAACAAGCTGAAGATTGTCGCAGGTTCCATGCGCGACGCGTTCGGCGTGCAGACCGACGTGCGTTATTCCGGAATCATCGAATCCGACGGCCTGCCGACGCGGCCGAAGCTGAAAAACGCCGCCCATATTTCGCCGGAGGATGCGTCCAATACGCCGACGCCGGATGAACAGGAGAAAAGCGCGTCCCAGGGCGCCCGCCTGAAGATCGATCGCGAATTCGCGCTGGCCTCGGCCTCGTTGCGGCAGGCCCTGCAGGACATGCCGGAACTGACCGAGATCTCAAAGCACATCATGTTCGAGGAGACCAACCTTGGCCTCAATCTGGAAATCGTCGACCAGGACGGCCGCTCGATGTTTGCCGACGGCTCCAAGGTGCCTTACGACCGAACCCGCCGGCTGATCGAGAAGCTTGCGGTTCCGCTCAAGTCGACGCCGTTGCGAATCTCCATCATCGGCCACACCGCCGCGGGCTTCGTGCCGGCGCAAGGCGATTACGGCGCGTTCGATCTGTCGGCGGATCGCGCCAATGCGGTGCGCCAGATCCTGGAGCGGGAGGGGCTGCCGCCGGCCCACATTTTCGCCGTCTCCGGAAAGGCCGACACGCAGCCGCTGTTTCCCGATGATCCCACGCTGTCGGCAAATCGTCGTGTGACCATCACCTTGATGCGCGAAGATCCGCCGCTGCCGCCGGGTCTGAAACCCTGACCGGATTTCGCTACTATATTACCGCAGCGCCGTGAAGCGACTCATCGAATCGGTTGCGTTGGCCGAGCCCGGAACCTGGATTTGCCGGCTGCTTTTTTTTTGCATGGCGTAAGCCTAAAATCGGGCTAGGCTGCGGTCCAAGCGCAAGGCTATAAGCCGCCTCGCTTTGCCATGTGTGCAGTGAAGCATTTTGAGGCCTTAGCTCCCATGACCACTGATGTTGCAGCTCCCGCCCCGGCAACGAGGGCGGCCGATCCGCATGGCGATGCCCATTCCACTGCCGGTTTCAAGGCGCTGATGATCGGCAGTATCGGGGTCGTCTATGGCGACATCGGCACCAGTCCGCTGTATGCGCTGCGCGAGGCGGTGGTGGCGGCCAGCGGGCCGTCGGGCGTCGTCACGACGCAGGCGGTACTCGGCGTCGTATCGTTGATCCTGTGGGCGCTGATCATCGTCGTGACCCTGAAATATGTGGTGATCCTGCTGCGCGCGGATAACCATGGCGAGGGCGGCACGCTGGCGCTGATGGCGCTGGCGCAGCGCGCGGTCAGCTACGGCGCGGGCACCATCGTGCTGCTCGGGATCATCAGCGGCGCGTTGTTTTATGGCGACGCGGTGATCACGCCGGCGCTGTCGGTGCTTTCGGCCGTCGAGGGCATCAAGCTCGAGACCGCGGCGTTCGACCCGTATGTCGTGCCGATCACCGTCGTTATTCTGCTGTTGCTGTTTGCGGCGCAGTCGCGCGGCACCGCGCGGGTCGCCGCCTTTTTCGGGCCGATCATGTGCATCTGGTTCGGCGTCATCGCGATCGCGGCGATCATGCCGATCATGGAGCGGCCCGAAGTGCTGCTGGCGCTCAATCCGCTCTATGCCGTTTCATTCATGCTGCATCACGGCATCATCGGCTTCGTCACGCTCGGCGCGGTGTTTCTCGCCGTCACCGGCGCCGAGGCGCTCTATGCCGATCTCGGGCATTTCGGCAAACGGCCGATCCAGACCGCCTGGCTGTTCATTGTGCTGCCGTCGCTGGCGCTGAATTATCTCGGGCAGGGCGCGCTCGTGATCGCCGACCCCAAGGCAATCGAGGGCCCGTTCTTTCTGATGTTCCCGCATTGGGCGCTGGCGTTCATGGTCGGCCTCGCCACGGTGGCGACAGTCATCGCGAGCCAGGCCGTGATCACCGGCGCCTATTCATTGACGCGCCAGGCCATTCAGCTTGGCCTGTTGCCGCGATTTGAAATCCGCCATACCTCGGAATCCCATTCCGGCCAGATCTATATTCCGCGCATCAACCTGCTGCTGCTGATCGCCGTGATGCTGTTGGTATTGATGTTCCGCTCCTCGAGTGCGCTGGCCTCGGCCTACGGCATTTCCGTCACCGGGACCATGGTGGTTACCGGGATGATGGGTTTTGTCGTGATCTGGCGGGTCTGGAGATGGTCGCCGTTCGCGGCCGCAGCCTTGATTGCGCCATTTCTGTTCCTCGATCTGACCTTCCTTGCGGCGAACCTTCTGAAAGTACTGGAGGGCGGCTGGGTGCCGCTGGCGCTGGGATCCGTCGTGATGCTCCTGATGTACACCTGGCGGCGCGGAAGCAGGCTGTTGTTCGAGAAATCGCGCAAGCTCGAGTTTCCGCTGGCCGATCTGGTGTCGATGCTGGAAAAGCGCCCGCCGCAGCGGGTTTCCGGTACCGCCGTATTCCTGACCAGCGATCCCATGAGCGCGCCGACGGCGCTGATGCACAGTCTGAAGCACTATAAAGTGCTGCATGAGAAGAATGTCATCCTCACCATCGAAACCGCGCCGACGCCGCGGATCGATCCGGCCGAGCGGGTGAGGCTGGAGGAGATCAGCAAGACCTTCTCCAAGGTCACGCTGCGGTTCGGATTCATGGAATCGCCCAACGTGCCGAAAGCGCTGGCGATCGCGCGCAAGCTCGGCTGGCAATTCGACATCATGTCGACGTCGTTCTTCCTGTCCCGGCGTGCGCTGAAGCCGGCCGCGCATTCCGGCATGCCGCGCTGGCAGGATCATCTGTTCATCGCGCTCAGCCGCACCGCCAACGATGCCACCGACTATTTTCAGATTCCGAGCGGACGGGTGGTCGAGGTGGGAACGCAGGTCACCGTCTGACCTCGGGGATTGCCTTCGGGCGCTTGATTTTCGGGCCCTGAGGGGCGAGGTTGGGGCCGCGGGGCGGACAATCGGCACAAGTTGCCGAATTCGTTTGCGCCAATCGCAAGGAGGAATTGAGTGGCGGGACAGGTGCACGATTTGACACCGGAAGAGGTCTCCAGGGGCCTGGCCGAGGGACGGTATCTGCTGGTCGACGTCCGCGAGCCGAACGAGGTCGCCGTGGAAGCCTATCCGGACGCCGTCGTGGTTCCGCTGTCGAGTTTCGACCCCCACGATATCCCGGATCCCGGCGGCAAGCAGGTGGTTTTTGCCTGCCGCTCGGGCAAGCGATCGGTGACGGCTTCGCTCGCGGCGCAAACCGCAGGTCTTGCCTATGACAAGCACCTTGCGGGCGGCATGCTGGCCTGGAAGGCCTCGGGACTGCCGACCAAAACCGGCGGCTGACCATTGTCATGACTTCCATGAACAAGGTCTTCGCCGATCTTCCGGTCACGATCTTCGAGGCGATGTCGCAGCTTGCGCGCGACAACAACGCGATCAATCTCGGCCAGGGCTTCCCCGACGGTCCCGGCCCCGAGGACATCCGCCGCGCGGCGGCCGATGCCGTCATGGACGGCTACAACCAGTACCCCTCGATGATGGGCATTCCGGAATTGCGCCAGGCGATCTCGGCCCATTACGTGCGTTGGCACGGGCTTAGCCTCGATCCCATGACCGAGGTGATGGTGACCTCGGGCGGCACCGAGGCGCTGACATCGGCGATCCTTGCCGTGGTCGAGCCCGGCGATGAGGTCGTGGTTTTCCAGCCGGTCTACGATTCGTATCTGCCGATCATCCGTCAGGCCGGCGGCATACCGCGTTTGCTGCGTCTCGAACCGCCGCATTGGCGGCTCTCCGAGGAGATGCTGCGCAGCGCCTTCAGCCACAAGACCAAGGCCGTGCTGTTCAACAATCCGCTCAATCCCGCCGCGGTGGTGTATCCGCGCGAGGACCTCGAACTGCTGGCGCGGTTCTGCCAGGAGTTCGATACGATCGCGATCTGCGACGAGGTCTGGGAGCATGTGATCTTCGACGGCCGCGAGCATATTCCGCTGATCGCCGTTCCGGGCATGCGCGATCGCACCATCAAGGTGGGGTCCGCCGGCAAGATTTTTTCGCTGACCGGCTGGAAGATCGGCTTT
>DATNMT010000073.1:0-13488 GCA_035602495.1 Bradyrhizobium sp. | reverse complement strand
GACCCGCCGGATCCGTCGGAACGGGTGAACGTCTATTTGCCGAAAAGCCTGATCGCCCAGGTCGACCGGCGCGCGGCCGAGCTCGGCATGAGCCGCTCCAGCTTTTTCGGGCTCGCGGCCACCACGGCGCTGATCCACTTTCCGGGCTTTCAGGAGGGTTTGGCGGAGCCGCGATCGAAGGTGCACAAGACCGGCCGGCTGCGAACGGGAAAATCGCCGACCAGGAAGCCGTCGCCGTAAGCCGCCAAGCGTTGCTCGGCGGATTTGGCCGGCGTGAAGAAGCTCAGGTCGTCCTGAAGCGCAGCATGCCCTCGGACTCTTCGGCGGTCAGGCGCCCTTCCACCAGCATGTAATTGACATGGGCGATCAATTCGCCGGCGGCAAAGCCCATCTGGTGCACGTCCAGCACATGCTTGTGGAACACCACCGGCACCAGCTCCTTCGACGTCTTCGAGGTTTCCCGGCAGGCTTCGGCGATCAGCCGGCAGCGGTCCTCGTGATGATCGGCCAGTTGCTTGATCCGGGTCTTCAAGCCGTAGAACGGCACGCCGTGACCGGGCAGCACGATGACGTCATAGGGCAGCGTGGTGGTGAGGCTCGCCAATGAGGCGAGATATTCGCCGAGCGAATTCTGGTCGGGCTCGACCGCCCAGACGCTGACATTGGGCGAAATCTTGCTCAGCACCTGATCGGCCGACAAAAACAGTTTGTCGGCGGCGCAATACAGCATCACCTGGTCGAGCGCATGGCCGCCGCCGGTGATGACCTTGAAGCGCCTGGTCCCGATCGAAATCTCGTCGCCATGCGAGATGCGGCGATAGGCAGGCGGCAGGATCGAAACCCGCTTCAGATAATCCTGGCCGCGGCCGAGCAGTTTGTCGGTCAGGTTCTCGTCCATGCCGTGACGGCGGAAGAACAGCCGCTGCGCGTTGCGGCGCTCCTCGGTGCCGCGGTTCTGGTGATAGACCGACTGCAGGTATTCGACCTGCGACATATAGAGCGGGCAGTTGAAGCGCTCGACGATCCAGCCCGCGAGACCGACATGGTCGGGATGCGAATGGGTCACGATCAGGCGGGTGATCTTCACATGGGCCAGCGGCCCCTCGAACAGCGCGGTCCAGGCCCCGATCGACTCTTCGTTGCCGAAACCGGAATCCACCATCGTAAATCCGTCGCCGTCGGCGAGCAGATAGATGTTCACATGGTTGAGCCGGAACGGCAGCTTGAGCCGGACCCACAATATCCCCGGCATCACCTCGACCACCTGATCGGGGCCGGGGTGATTTTCCCAGGGGTAGCGCAGGGCTTCGGCCGAGGACTGAACCGTATCTATTCTTGAATGCATGGTTCCGCGTCGCAATGATCTGGTACCGGCTTAGCCGCACAATCGGCGCGGCGCCAGCCGAAAAAAGCAGATGCGGCCTTGGGCAAACACATGGGTTAGGCTGTCATTCCGGCGCGCGCCCCGGCGCGAACCTCAGATGTGCAATTGCACATCGGGGAATCCCGCGATTCCGGCTTCGGTGCCATCGGGCCGCGCTTCGCGCGCATCCGTTGGCATCGCCCCGGAATGACGGACTTACGCCGCCCGGATATTCGACAGGAAGGCGTCGATTTCGGCGCGCAGCACGTCGGCCTCGCGGCGTAGCGCGCTGGAGGCGCCCAGCACCTCGGAGGCCGCCGATCCGGCTTCGGCCGAGGCGGTCGAGACGCCGACGATGTTGCTGGAGACCTCGGCGGTGCCGCCGGCGGCGTGCTGGATGTTGCGGGCGATCTCGCGGGTCGCCGCGCCCTGCTCCTCGACCGCGGCCGCGATTGCCGTGGTCACGTCGTTGATCTCGCTGATGGTGTTGGTGATGCTTCTGATGGCGCCGACCGCCGAGGTGGTCACCTGCTGCATGCTGGCGATTTGCGCGCGGATTTCGTCGGTCGCCTTCGCGGTCTGGTTGGCGAGGCTCTTCACCTCGGAGGCGACCACCGCAAATCCGCGGCCGGCTTCGCCGGCGCGCGCGGCCTCGATGGTGGCATTGAGCGCGAGCAGGTTGGTCTGCGAGGCAATGGTCTGGATCAGATCGACCACGACGCTGATGCGGCCGGCGTTTTCGGCAAGCCCCTGCATGGTAGCGTCGGTGGCGCCGGCCTCATCGACGGCCTTGCGGGCGATTTCCGCCGAGGTCACCACCTGGCGGCCGATTTCCGAGATCGACGAGGACAGCTCTTCGGTGCCGGAAGACACGGTCTGCACATTGGCCGAGGTCTCCTCGGCAGCGGAGGCGACCGCATTCACCAGCGCGCTCGACTGATCGGCGGTCGCCGACATGCTTTGCGCCGTGGCCTGCATGGAACCGGCGGACTTCTGAAGGCTGTCGAGCGCGCCGCGGACGGCAGCCTCGAATTCGACGATCCGGGCCTCCATGCGGCTGGCGCGTTCGGCCTTGGCGACGCGATCCATGTCCTGATCGGCCGAGAGCACGCGGGCCTCGATCATGCTTTCGCGGAAGATTTCCAGCGAACTGGCCATCGACGCGATCTCGTCGTGGTGGCTGGAGCGATAGATTTCCGTTTCGAGGTCGCCGTCGGACAGAAGCTGCATCGAGCGCTGCAGCGCGCGAATCCTGCGCAGGATATTGCCGCCGACATAGAGCCAGACAAACAGCGCGGACCCGATCAGGGTGAGGCCGCCGAGCGCCAGCATGACCGTGGTCGCAAGCGAAATCTCGCGGCGCGCCTGGAAGGTCGAGGCGTTGGTCTCGTTCTGCACGCCGTCGACGAGTAGCTGCACGCTGATGCCGAGACCGACATTGAGCTTGCGGGTCTCCTCGAGCACGAGCTGGCCGTAATCGTTGGTGTCCAGTTCCTTCTGGCGCAGCTTGAAGACGCCGGTCTTGCCCTCGCCGAGCGCCAGCAGTTTCAGCGCGGCGTCCTTCAGGTTGATGGTCCCGGAGTTTTTGGGCAGCGAATCGAGGTCCGACTTGACGCGTGGCAGCGTCGCCTTGAATTCCTTTTCGATCGCATCCAGCGCGTCGCCGGAGCCGGCCGAGAGCGCCGCGGTCATGTCGGATGCCATCAGATTGCCGCTGGCGACGACATTGCCGAGTTGCTCGACGGCGCGCGCCGCCTCGGCTGCGGCGTCGGGAGAAAGGTTGGCGGATTGCAGGATGGCGTTGATCTGGGTCTGGGCGTCCATCATCGCGGGTGCGGCGGCGGCGACGAAGCTCGCCTGCGCCTTGCGCAGCGCGTCATATTGCTTCTCGTGCTGGGCCGCGGCCTCAAGCCGTTCGCGGGCCGCCGAGCCCAGGCTTGTGATGGTGTCGTCGATGTTCTTGATCGTCTCGGTGAGGGCGGCGACCACGGTCTTGTCGGCGCCGAGTTCGATGATCTCGCCGAGTTTGGCCATCGTGCCCTGCTGGGCTTCCTTCATTTGTTTGGCGCGTTCGTCGAGCGTGCTTTGGTTGTCCGAGGCCAGCACTGCCGGCCCTTGGCTGGCAAGACTGGCGCTCTGGGCGGCAAGCTGCAGGCTGGCCGCAAGCCGCGGGATATCCCGGCCCGAGAGGTCGACCATGGTTTCGCCGAGATGGTTGAGCACCATGCCGGCGCCGGCGCTGATGACGATGGCCATGCCTGCGATCACGGCGAAGGCGGCGAACAGGCTGCCCCTGACACCCCAGCGCAGCCGCAAAAATCTCAGGAAACCAAACAGTTTGCCAATCTTGAAACGCATCGCCATGCCGCCCCACCCTGCTCGGAACCGTCCGGCCGCAGTATCGCGTTACCCGGTTAACAAAATCGGGAACAATCAAGGGTTTTGGGTAATTTTTGCGCGGCGTCGTTCGATTTGACGCGTTCTATTCACGCGAACCGGGGCAGGGCCCTGATCAATCCCGGGACAGGCTTTCGCTCGAAAACGCCATGAAGCAAAAAGGCCGGCGCGAGGCCGGCCTTTTCGTCGATTTCCGAACAGATGCGGATCAATACTTCGCGACCACCGGGCTTGCCCAGTTGAAGCGATAGTTCACACCGACCTTCACGACATGGTCGTCGGTGGTGAAATTGCCGAACGGAACCAGGGCGGCAGGCGCCGTGAAGTTGGCGCTGCCGAAGTTGTAATATTGATATTCGATCTTGGCCGACCAGCTCGGGGCGAACATGTATTCGAGGCCGGCGCCGACGGTGTAGCCGTCACGATGGTTGCCATTGATCGCGAACGCGACCGGCACGCCGCCGAGCGTGACCGACTCGTTGTTGTCGGAGAAGGCATAGCCGCCCTTCACGTAGAGCAGCCCCGGGCCCCAGGTGTAGCCGACGCGGCCGGTCACCGAACCCAAGCCGCGCTGGTTGTTGTTATAGGCAAATCCGCCGGGGAATACCGCGCCGACGCTGCTGCCGAGCCAGCTGAACTGGCCTTCGACACCGACGACCCAGTTCGGAGAGAACTGATAATCGCCGCCGACCTGCAGACCGCCGAGGAAGCGGCCGTTATTGTTGTTGCCGGTGGTGAGCCCGTTGAAATTATTGCTGCTGTTGAAGGCGCCGCCGACATGACCGCCGATATAGAAGCCCGTCCAGTTGTAGATCGGCGCGGCATAAGCCGGAGCCTTGGCGTAGTAGGGTGCGCGAGCCCCGAGATCGGCCGCGAGTGCTGGCACGGTCGCGCCGAGAGCGACGAGGGCCACAGTACCGAGTAGAAAATTCTTCATTGGTGTTGTTCTCCGACAGATCATTTTTTCATCTTCGAGGCGCCGCGTGTCGGCTCCATCCAAGGGCGCAGTTAGACTGCTTTTGAATAAAATGCTGTCACCCGCAAGCCACAGTGGGTGAGAACCCAACCTATTGGGGAACAACAAGATTCCGTGATTAACGAGGCCTTAATCAAACCTGAAAGAAGCCTTAATTTTTGCACGCTGAAGACGCCTCCCGACCCGCGCGCGCGATCCGAAAAGTTCCACCGCAAACGAGATCAGTGCGCGCGAGAAACGAGCAGCTCTCTACAGTTTCTCGACCGCCTTGAACGAGCCGTCCGGCTGAATCACGGTGAGAAAAACCTTGGGCGGGACGTCCCGCGCCTTGGGCCCGAACGTCATGATGTTTCCACTGATGTCGAAGCGGCCGACCTCGTTGATGAGCCGCAGCATCTCCGCGCGGGTCGGATCAGGTCCTGCCAGTTTGAGCGCGGCCGCCACCAGACGGCCGGCGAGATATCCCTCCAGCGAGACGAATTCCGGCTTGAGAGCGGGATCGAGCGCCCTTTCGGCGGCCTGGTAATCGGCGACGACCTTGACCGAGGCGTCCCACGGAAACGGCACGACCTGGGAGACGATCACGCCCTTGCCCTGCGGACCCAGTTCCTTCGCCAGCGCGTTGGCGCCGACGAAGCTGATATTGACAAAGATCGGATTGAAACCGGTTTTGTGCGCGAGCTTGATGAACTCGGCGCACGGCCCGTAGGTGCCGACCATCACCACGGCTTCCGGTTCGGTGCGCTTGAGCGTGCGCACCGCGGAGCCGACCGCCCTGGTGTTGCGCTCGAAGGTGCCTTCCGCCGTCAGCTCCATATGGCGCTTTGCCAGCGCCAGCTTGACGCCGGCCAGGCCGTCGCGTCCGAAGACATCGTCCTGGTAGAAGATCGCGATGCTCCTGACATGCAGATCCTCCGTCAGGTGCTTGACCCAGGCCTCGGCTTCGGCGCCGTAGCTGGCGCGAATGTTGACGACATTGTGCAGCTCCGGCGCGCGCAGGAAGGCGGCCCCGGTGAACGGACCGATGAACGGTACGTTGCGCGCTTGCGCGATCGGAACGGTCGCCGCCGTGGTCGGCGTGCCGACCGCGCCGATCAGCGCAAAAACCTTGTCCTGCTCGATCAGCCGGATGGTCTGATCCACCGAGCGGTCGGGGTCGTAACCATCGTCGCGGCTGATCAGATCGAGCTTGCGGCCGTGCACGCCGCCTTTGGCGTTGATCTCGGCGAACGCGGCAAGGATACCCTGCCGCATGCCCTGACCGAGCGCCGAGGAAGGACCATCGAGGGCCGCCGCCTGACCGAACAGGATGCGATCGGAACTGACCCCGATTTCCTCGGCCCTGGCGTGAAGCGGATCCACCACGGCGAGCACGATCGAAAGGACGGCAAGGATCATCAGTTGCAATGGTCGCATGGTGGCTGTTCCGCGGGGAGTCGACTTCGTCCACGTCCACCGCACAATATTCCCACCTTGTGAAGAGCTCGCTAACTCCCGGCGATTGTCGGCCCTCGTATTGATCCGGGGGACACCTCGCATCTTCACACCGGTTGCATTTTATCCATCGCGTAAATCGTTAACTAAGCCATCCGGAGTAAGCGGCAATGCCTGCGAATATTGGGGAGTATTTAACCCGAGTCTCTGTCCGATCGCTGTTGGGCACGGTGCCAGTTGTGACGAAAGATGAAGATGAGCGATCCAGGCGACAATCGCCAGGGCGATATGATCGAGCGGCGACAAGTCCCGGTATCGCGATGGCAGCTTCACCGGCCAGCGCTGGTCGCGGCCGGCATCGGACTATTGCTGTCGCTGATCGCGGCCTACGCCGTCGGACTGTGGGAGCAGCGCATCATCAGGGCGGAGTTCGAAAGCGTCGCCGCCACCGAACTGATCGTGCTGCAGAACGGGATCAACGAATATCTCAGCCGGCTGGTCGCGCTGCGCACGCTGTTCGAATCCGCCAACGAGGAAATCACCCGCAGCGAGTTCGAGGTCTTCAGCGGCCGGCTGTTCGAGAATCACCCGGGCCTCCTTCGCGTCGGCTGGCTGCCGAAGATCTACGGCAAGGAACGCGCCGACTACGAGGCAGCCGCTATCAATGACGGCGTCGCCGGCTACAGGATCAAGGCGTTCGGCGGCGATGGCGGCGCGGTTTCGCCGGCGCCGCCGGGCAGCCAGTATTATCCGGTCTACTTTTCCACCGAACCGAAGACCTCCGACGTCTACGGGCTGGACTATTCGACCGAGCCGACGCGGTGGAACACGCTGGAGCGCTCGCGCGACAACGATTCGATCGCGGTGGTGCCCACCAAACTGGTCTACGACATGAAAGGCGGTGGCCATGGCGTGCTGGTCAGCGTGCCGGTCTATGTCAAGGGCACGTCGCGCACCACGATCGCCGACCGGCGGCGCAATCTGAACGGCTTCATCGCCGGCATATTCGACCTGGCACAGCTGCTGCAATCGATCCGTGCGGCAACCGGGGCCTCTTCCGCCATCGACATCAACGCCTACCCGCCCGATCTCGGCCGCAGCGCCGGAGCCCAATATCGCGCGGTTCCGGATTATTCATCGGCGCCGCTGACGGCGAAGGCGATGAAGGCCTTTGCGTCGCCGGCGCGCTGGTCGGGCGCGCTCAGGATCGGCGATGCCAACTGGCAAGTGCTGGCTATACCCGCCCCCGGCGGCCGGCTGACCGCGCACTACGACCGCGCTTTGGTGGTGCTGGCCGCCGGACTGATCGTTACCCTCTTTGTGGTGATCTATCTCGGGCTCGCCAGCCGCAATGCCCGCCAGATCGAACTGGCCAACCGGCGCGTGCTGGAACTGGCCCGGATCGACGCCCTGACCGGACTGTCGAACCGGGCGGTCTTTCTCGAACAATTGGAGGCCGCGGTCGATCCGCGCGTAAGCCCGCGCGGCGACAGCTTCTCGGTGCTGATGCTCGATCTCGACCGCTTCAAGAACGTCAACGATTCGCTGGGACACGCCGCCGGCGACGCGCTTCTGCGCGAGGTGGCGAAGCGCCTGCGGTCGGCGCTGCGCTCGACCGATCTGCTGGCGCGGCTGGGCGGCGACGAATTCGCCATCATCCAGGCCGGCTGCAACGATCAACGGCAGGGTTCGATCGATCTGGCGGCGCGGATCTGCAAATCCATCGCCGAGCCGTTCCTGCTGCCGGGCCGCCAGGTCGAGGTCGGCACCAGCGTCGGCATCGCGATGGTGCCGGAGCACGGCCAGGATCGCGAGCAGATCCTGAAAAAGGCCGACCTGGCGCTGTACCGGTCGAAATCCGCGGGCCGCAACTGTTTCACGCTTTACGACGAAGCCATGTCCGTGGAACTGGAAGCGCGCAACACGCTGGAGGGCGACCTGCGCGACGCCATCGCGCGCTGCCAGTTCGAAGTGCACTATCAGCCGTTCTTCGACGTCCAAAGCGGCGATCGGAAGGGCTTTGAGGCGCTGGTTCGCTGGCGCCATCCGACCCGGGGGCTGGTGCCGCCCGACCAGTTCATTCCGCTCGCCGAAGAGACCGGCCTGATCGTGCCGCTCGGCGAATGGGTGCTGCGGCAGGCCTGCGACGACGCGACCTCCTGGCCGGACGGCGTCAAGCTCGCCGTCAACCTGTCGCCGGTGCAGTTCAAGCAGGCCGATCTGTTCGATATCATCCAGTCGGCGTTGCTGAGCTCCGGCTTGCCGCCGCAGCGGCTGGAAATCGAGCTGACCGAATCGGTTCTCTTGGAGCGCGCGGTCGAAAATCACGCCTTCATGCAGAAGCTCAAGAGCATCGGGATCTCGCTGTCGCTCGACGATTTCGGCACCGGCTATTCGTCGCTGAGCTGCCTGACCGCGTTCCCGTTCGACAAGATCAAGATCGACAAGTCGTTCATCTCGAGTCTGACCAAGCGCGACAAGAGCTCGGCGATCATCTCGTCGGTGGTGACGCTCGCCCGCGGCCTCGACATCTCGGTTACCGCCGAGGGCGTCGAGACGGCGGAGCAATTCGAGCGGCTGCAAACGCTCGGGGTGAATTTCGCGCAAGGTTACCTGCTCGGGCGTCCGGCGCCGCTCGGCGAACTCGAGGACCAGCCGCAACCCTTCCGCCCGCGCAAGGACGCGGCCTAGGCGGGGCCGCCGATACGTCTCGACAAGGCTATGCGTCCAATCGTCAAAACCTAAAGAAGAATAGCGTTTAGGGTTGGAAGTGCAGCCGGTAGCCGCCTAACCGAAGAAGCAGCCGTATTCGTCGTCTTGAACGACATTCAGAAACTCCTCCACCGATGCAACTTCCGGACTTGGCTGATAACTGTGCCATTTTAAATCGGCACGTTGCCACAAGACCTTCCAATTGAGTTTGCGCTTGTTGTAAGTCGCCTTGGCTACGGCTTGTTCGAGTGTCTTGGCCTTATCTCGCCAGTCAGGACGGAGCTCAAAGATCTCGATGCTCTTTCCGCTGATACGGAATGCAAGGTCAAGCTGAGCGCGAATATGCGGTGGTGGGCGCCGCTTTGATACGAATTCGGCGACCAACTTCTCGCAGCGCTTAATCTCAAACTCAGAGAGCGTCATCGTTGATTCGACCGGAGCGACCAGTCTTTTCTTTGTGATTAGCAAGGATCGAACGAAGGCCAGCCCGCGTCAACGGCAACCGTTTGACATTATTCGAAAAAACTGGTGCTGCCAGACAGGATTGAACTGTCGACCTCTCCATTACCAATGGAGTGCTCTACCACTGAGCTACGGCAGCATGCCCGGATACAGAATCGGCCGAAACGGCCCCTGCAGGCGGCCGATCCTTGCCACAAGGCCCCCTCTGGCGCAAGCGCGCAGGACCCTGGTGCCGTCGCCAAAACCGGCGAAAATCCGCCGAATTCCCCCTTGGGCGGCAGCCAGCTCCTTCAACCGGGCCCGTTGCGGTCCGATCCCGGTCCCCAATTCCTCGCCTCGCGCCGCCGGCGCGTTGATCGGGCGGATCATGACCTCGAATTCGATCATTCCGCCCGGCGATTGCGCGCAGGGCCGGCCGAACACAATATATTCAGATGACAGCGGCCGCAGCGCAGGGTTTTCGCCCAGCGGTCCATTCTGCCGGTGATGCAGACAGGTTCACGATGAAGGATGACAAACATAAAGGCGAGGGCCGATCCGGAACGCCGTCGAAAAAGGATTCGCGGCAGGATCGGCTGAAACTGGCGCTGCGGGAAAACCTCAAGCGGCGAAAATCGCAGGCGAAGGGACGCAGCGATGTCACGATGACGCCTTCTAATGGCGACGACGTCGCCCCACATGACGTCGGCGGAAAAAACCCGGTCGAATAACCGGGTTGGGCCCGCGACCGGTTTTGTTAGCTTCGGACGATGCGAGACGGAGATGGGCGTGGATCCGGCGACTGGAAATAACACCAATGGCGGCGCGGCGCCGACGCGCGCGTTTCCGCGCGTGGAGCAGACCTTTCCGAGCCTGACGCCGCAGGAGATCGCGCGCATGCGCCGCTTCGGCGAGCTGCGCCATTACAAGAACGGCGAAACACTGTTCGAGACCGGCAAGCCCGGGCGCGGGATGTTCGTGGTGCTCTCCGGTCATGTCGCGATCACCCAGCGCGACGGCCTCGGCCACGTCACGCCGGTGATCGATCAGGGGCCGGGGCAATTTCTCGCCGAAATCGGCCAGCTCTCGGGGCGCGTGACGCTGGTCGACGGCCATGCCGAAGGCGACGTCGAGACGCTATTGATTCCGCCGGATCAATTGCGCGCGCTGCTGGTTGCCGAGGCCGATCTCGGCGAGCGCATCATGCGCGCGCTGATCCTGCGCCGGGTCAACCTGATCCAGGGCGGCATCGGCGGCCCGGTGCTGATCGGGCCATCGAATTCCAGCGGAGTGGTCCGGCTGCAGAGCTTTCTCACCCGCAACGGCTTCCCGCATCATCTGCTCGACAAGGACACCGATCACGACGCCGCCGAATTGATAGCGCGTTATTCGCCTTCGCCCTCGGACTGGCCGCTGGCGGTGACCGCCGACGGCACCGTGCTGCGCAACCCGAGCGAGTCCGAGTTGGCGCGCGCGATCGGCATGATCGGCGGTCCGGCCGGGGACAAGATCTATGATACGGCGATCGTCGGCTGCGGTCCGGCGGGGCTTGCGACCGCGGTCTATGCGGCCTCGGAGGGGCTTTCGGTGGCGGTGCTGGATGTGCGGTCGTTCGGCGGCCAGGCCGGCGCCAGCGCGCGGATCGAAAATTATCTCGGCTTCCCCACGGGGATTTCGGGCCAGGCGCTTGCGGGGCGCGCCTTCACCCAGGCCCAAAAATTCGGCGCCGACATCATGATTCCGATCGGCGCGAAGTCGCTGGATTGCACCCGCCCCGACGGTGCCTTCGCGCTGACGCTCGACGGCGGCGATACGTTGCGCGCGCGCTCGGTGGTGGTTGCAAGCGGCGCGCGCTACCGGCGGCCGCAGATCGAAAAGCTCGACAAGTTCGAAGGCCGCGGCGTCTGGTACTGGGCTTCCCCGATCGAGGCGCGGCTGTGCGCGGAGCAGGACATCGTGCTGGTCGGCGGCGGCAACTCCGCAGGCCAGGCCGCGGTGTTTTTGTCGGGCCACGCCCGCAAGATCTACATGATCATTCGCGGCGGCGGCCTTGGCGCCAGCATGTCGCGCTATCTGATCGAGCGCATCGAAGCCACGCCGAACATCGAAATGATCTTCAACACCGAGGTGGTGGCGCTGGAAGGCACCGAAGACGTATCGCTCGAGCGGGTGCGCTGGCGCAGCCGCCTGGGCGGCGAGGATCACACCGCCGAGATCCGCAACCTGTTCCTGTTCGTCGGCGCCGATCCCGCCACCGACTGGCTCGACGGCTGCGGCGTCACGGTCGATCGCGGCGGCTTCGTGGTGACCGGCGCGCAGTCCGAACAGAATCAGGGCCGGCTGGTGGCGTCGCTGGAGACCTCGGTGCCCGGGGTGTTCGCGGTCGGCGACGTCCGCTCCGGATCGGTCAAGCGGGTCGGCGGCGCGATCGGCGAGGGCGCCCAGGTGGTGGCGGCGCTGCACGGTTTTCTCGGCGATGCCGCGAAACCCGCGCTATAAGCGAGGGCGTGTTAGAAAAAGGGAGAAACCCAATGGCTGACGTCGTCGTGTTGTACAAGACACCAAAAGATCCGGCTGCATTCGACAAATATTATGCCGCGACCCACATCCCGCTTGCCAAGAAAATGCCGGGCCTTCGCAAATACCAGGTCAGCCAGGGGCCCGTTGGGACGCCGGCCGGACCGTCCGGTATCCATCTGATCGCAACACTGACCTTCGACAGCATGGCCGCGGTCCAGGCCGCCTTCGGAAGCGCCGAGGGCAAGGCCACGGCGGCCGACGTGCCGAACTTTGCATCGGGCGGCGCCGACATCCTGATCTTCGACGCCAGGGACGTGTGAACCCGGCATGGCAAAGGGCTGCACGCACATTGCCGGCATCCGCGACGTCACGCCGAGCGCGCTTGGCTGCGAGGAATGCCTGAAAAGCGGCAGCGAGTGGCTGCATCTGCGGATCTGCCGCAGCTGCGGTCATGTCGGCTGCTGCGACGATTCACCCAACCGACACGCCACCAGGCATTTCCACGCCACCCAGCACCCGATCATCGAAGGCTACGATCCGCCGGAAGGTTGGGGCTGGTGCTA
The DNA here is from genome assembly GCA_035602495.1 of Bradyrhizobium sp. Classification (GTDB taxonomy): domain Bacteria; phylum Pseudomonadota; class Alphaproteobacteria; order Rhizobiales; family Xanthobacteraceae; genus Bradyrhizobium. Next base: position 1,082 of record DATNMT010000073.1, on the reverse strand, counting down.
TGTCGATGAAGTGCTGTTCGATCTGTCGAACCGTAAGACACCGCATAACGGCTCGATCCCGCGCTATTATTAAAGCCTGTTTCCCACCAATGAGAAAGAACAACGGATGAAATCCGCGACCAGAATCCTGTGTGCGGCGGCGTTGCTGGCGCTGTCCATGACCTTGCTGAATCCGGGCCGCGCCTTCGCGCAGGCGCCGCAGAGCAAGTTCGCCGAAGTTAACGGCATCAGGCTGCACTATCTGATTGCCGGCAAGGGCGACCCGGTCGTGCTGCTGCACGGCTATGCCGAATCCAGCCACATGTGGCTGCCGCTGATCGCAAAGCTTGCCGACAAGCATGCCGTGATCGCGCCGGATTTGCGCGGCTTCGGTCAATCGGCCGCGCCCGAGGACGGCTACACCAAGGCGGCGATGGCGCGGGACATCCACGCGCTGGTCAAAAGCCTGGGTTACGGCCGCATCCGGCTGGTCGGTCACGATATCGGGCTGATGGTCGCCTACGCCTATGCGGCGCAATATCCCGACGACGTCGACCGGCTGGTGCTGATGGAGGCGTTCCTGCCCGGCGTCGGCGACTGGAACAGCGTGTTTCTGTTGCGCGACCTCTGGCATTTCCATTTCTACGGCAAGACGCCGCTGGCGCTGGTCACCGGCCGCGAGCGGATTTATCTCGAGCACTTCTGGAATGATTTCGCCGCCGACCCGAGCAAATCCTTATCCGAAAGGGACCGCGTGTTCTACGCGAAGGAATACGCGCAACCCGGCCACATCAAGGCCGGGATGGAAGTCTTCCGCGCCTTTCCGAAGGACGCCGAGGATTTTGCAGGATTCGCGAAAACCAAATTAGCGATGCCGTTGCTGGTGCTATCGGGCGAAAAGGCCGGCGGTCCGTTCCTGATCGAACAGGGCAAAATGGTCGCAACAAATGTCGAGGGCGTACTCGTCAAGGGTTCGGGTCATTGGCTGATGGAGGAGGCGACCGATCAGGTGATCCCGAAACTGGTTGAATTTCTCGGCCGTTAGCAGCCGACGGCGCCGGCGAAGATGATGACAATCATGCAGAAAGTTGAGCCATTCGCTC
>DATNMT010000083.1:0-4125 GCA_035602495.1 Bradyrhizobium sp. | reverse complement strand
TCGACTCCCGGCGCCATGTCGACGGCGATGTCCCGGCCCTCGCGCCAATAGGACGATATCTGCAGGATCGCAGGACCACTGAGCCCGCGATGGGTGAACAGCAGCGCCTCGTCGAAGCTTGTCTTGCCGCAGCTCACGACGGCATCGACCGAAACGCCGGCGAGATCGCCGAACTGCGCCAGCAGCGCCGCGTCGAACGTCAACGGCACCAGTGCCGCGCGCGGCGGGACTATCGCGAGGCCGAATTGTTCCGCGATCTTATATCCAAATCCGCTCGATCCCATCTTGGGAATCGAGGGACCGCCGGTTGCGACCACCAGCGCCTTGCAATGAAACTCGCCCTGATCGGAGACAATGGCAAAGCCGCCGTCCGTCTTCGAGACCGCGGAGATGCGCACGCCCAGCCGTAGTTGCGCGCTTGCCTTGCGGCACTCCTGAAGCAGCATGTCGATGATCTGCCGCGACGAGCCGTCGCAGAACAATTGCCCGCGCGTCTTCTCGTGCCAGGCGATGCCGTAGCTCTCGACCAGCGCGATGAAATCGCGCTGGGTGTAGCCGCTCAGCGCCGAGGTGCAGAAGCGCGGATTATTCGAGAGAAAGTTGGCCGGGCTGGTGTGCAGATTGGTAAAATTGCAACGCCCGCCGCCGGAGATTCGGATCTTCTCCGCCGGACTGCGCGATTGCTCGAGCAGCAAGACCGAGCGGCCGCGCGCTCCGGCGATGGCGGCGCACATCAATCCGGCCGCGCCCGCGCCCAGGATGATGACGTCATGGAAGCCGGATTCCGGTTTGCGGGCCTGCGTCATTCCACCAGCAGCACATCCACCGCGACGCCCAGCTTTTGCTTGCGCGAGCCGACGATGATGCCGTCGACCGGAGAGACATCGGAAAAGTCCCGCCCCACCGCCAGCACGATGTGGTCGTTCTCGACCAAAAGGTCGTTGGTCGGATCGAAGCCGATCCAGCCGATCTCAACGCCGCACCACAGCGAGACCCAGGCGTGCGTCGCGTCCGCGCCCTGAAGCCGCGGCTTGCCCGGCGGCGGGATGGTGCGCAGATAGCCCGAGACATAGGCCGCTGGCAGGCCGAGGCCACGGAGGCCCGCGATCATCACATGGGCAAAATCCTGGCAGACGCCGTGGCGTTTCTCGAACACTTCCATGAGCGGCGTCGAGATCACGGTGGCTTTCGGGTCGTATTTGAATTCGGTGCGGATCCGGTGCATCAGGTCGACCGTGCCGGCCAGGATGCCGCTTCCCGGGGGGAAGCTCGAGGCCGCATAGGAGGTGATCGGCTGCTGCACCGACACCAGCGGGCTGGCAAAGACATATCCGATCGGCGAGGCCGGGCCGAGCGTGGTCGATTCGAACGCCACGTCGCGGACGCTCTCCCAGCTTGGACTTGGCGCGGCCCGGCCAGGCGCGCGGCGCGAAACCTCGACGCGCGACTTCGAATCGATGCGAAGGTGCCGATGCGGAGTCTCGATCAGGATGCTCTCGGTATGGATCCCGAAAAAGTCGCGCCGCACGGCCCGGTCCGCGGGCCTGGGGCGGATGTCGACGCTATGCGAGACCAGTTGCTGGCCGTCGCCGCTTTTCGGCTCCAGCCGCAGCGTGCAGCGGGCGAAACTGACCGGACTCTCGTAAGAGTAGGTCGTGACGTGCCGGATGTCGTAGATCACGCGAGGCCCGTCAGCTTTTCGGGCCGGCTCGCATTGGGGCCGTGCGGAAAATAATGCGATCCGATGGCGTCGGCGAGATTGAGCAGATCCTGCTCCAGCGAAAACAGCGACTTGGTATCGAGCCTTGCCGCTTCCGCCGTCGTCAGCGTCGCCTGCAGCGCGACCGCAAGCTGCTGCGGCCGCTCGATCAGCCCGGTCTCCTTCAGGGCCGGCAGGCTCGCAATATGATCGTTCAGGGCGGCGACCTGAAACGCCACCGAGCGCGGATTATAGGGGTCGAGCACCACGAGATCGCGCACCGGCGCCAGCAACGGGCCGACCAGATAGCGCGAGCGATAGGTGATCTGGCAGTCCACCAGCGTCAGCAGGATGTCGAGATCCTCGCCGCCGGCCTCGTCATAGGCGAACTGGCGGGCGAAACGCATCGTATTGATGGCGCGCTCGGCGCGGCGGCCCATTTCGAGAAAACGCCAGCCGGCGGCGCGGTTCATGTTTTCCTGCGCCAAGCCAGCAAAGCTCGCAAGCTCCTGCAGCGTCAGTTCGGCGGCGCTGACCACGCCATCATCGTCTTCAACCTCTTCTGCAAGCCGTTCAACCATTTCGGTAATGACCTGCCAGGCATCCGGCGAAAGCCGTTCGCGCAGCGAGGTCGCGGTCCGCTGCGCCGCCCGCACCAGGGACAGGGCCGAGCCGAATTTGTCTTCCGCCTGAAGCGCTTCCCCGGCGACCTTCGAGGGCTGGTTTCGCGAGGCCTGCGAGGTCGCGCCCCATGTCACCAGCAGCCGCTGAATCCGCTCGACGGAGTGCAACACGGTCGGCGATCCCTTGCCGGGGTCGCGCTGCGTTCCGAGCGCGCGCACCAGCCGCAGCGTCGCCTCGGCGCGCTCCAGATAGCGGCCGAGCCAGAACAGATTGTCGGCGGCCCGGCTCGGCAACACGCCGGCGATGCGCCGGATTCGCACGTTTTCCACCGCCGGCAGCAGCGTGGTCGCCGGCACCGCCCGGTCGGAGACCACCCAGACATCGGCCGCCCGCGCGCCGTCGCCCATCGACACCGCGCGGGCATCGAGCTGTTCGGCGATCCGGCAAAAACCGCCGGGCATGATGCTCCAGCCATTGGGGGTGGCGGCCGCGAATACCCGGAGCACGAAGGGGCGCGGCGTGATCCGGCCATTGTCCCACACCGGCGTGGTCGACAGCCGCACCAGCTCCTGGCCGACATAGTCGATGCCGCGATCGTTGATGACACTCTTGAGCCGCTCGCGCTCGCTTGCCGAGAGCTCACCGGCAAGCACCGGCCCGTTGCCGGGAAAACCGGGAACGCCCCGGCCATAGGCGCCTTCGATCGCGACCTCGTCGAGCCGCGACAGCACTTCCTCCCGCGCGGCCTTCTGGCCGCACCACCAGGTCGCGATATTGGGCATCTTCAGATCTTCGCCGAAGAAACGCCGGGAGAGGCTTGGCAGAAAACCCAAAAGCGCCCTCGCCTCCATCACCCCCGAGCCCGGCATGTTGGCGACGACGACGCCGTTCTTGCGCAGCACGTCGATCAGGCCGGGGACGCCGAGCTGCGAGGAGGCATCGAGTTCCAGCGGATCGAGGAAATTGGAATCCACCCGGCGCAGCAGCACATCGAGCCGCTTCAGGCCGGCGACGGTGCGGATATGAATGCGGTCGCCGCTGACGGCGAGATCGTCGCCCTCGACGAGCAGGAAGCCGAGATAGCGGGCCAGCGTCGCATGCTCAAAATAGGTTTCGCTGAACTGGCCGGGTGTCAACAGCCCGATGCGCGGCTCATCGCGGTCGGCGCTGGCGCGAAGCGAATCGCGGAACGCCTCGAAGAACGGCGCAACCCGCTCCACATTCATCGACTTGTAGAGGGTGGTGAAAGCCCGCGACAGCACCAGCCGATTTTCCAGCGCGTAGCCGGCGCCCGAGGGCGCTTGCGTGCGGTCGCCCAACACCCACCAGAGGCCATCCGGTCCGCGGCCGACATCGGCGGCATAGACATTGAGATAGCGGCCGCCCGGCGGCTTGATGCCGCAGACCGCGCGCAGATATTCGGTAGAGCCGGCGATCGCTGCCGCCGGAATCGCGCCCTCGGCCACCAGCCGGCCCTCGCCATAGATGTCGCCGAGGGTCAATTCCAGCAATTCGGCGCGTTGCACGATGCCGGCGGTCAATTGCTGCCAGTCGGCCTCTCCGATCAACAGCGGCAGATGGCTCAGCGGCCAAAGCCGGTCGGCGGTCTCGCCGGGCGCGCGATAGGTGACGCCGGCTTCGCGCAAATGGCGGTCGGCGGAGCCGAAACGCCGCTCGATGTCGCCGGGCGAAAGCGCGGCGAAGGCATCGAAGAAGCGCGTCCAGACCGGGCGCGGCGCCCCGTCCTGGGCGATATATTCATCGGGAATTCCGGGCAGGCGGACATAATCGCGGGTCCACTG
>DATNMT010000068.1:0-7298 GCA_035602495.1 Bradyrhizobium sp. | reverse complement strand
ATCTTCACCACCGCGCTGCCGCCGGCAATCTGCGCGGCGGCCACGGCGGCGATCCGTCACCTCAAGACCTCGAACTGGGAACGCGAACGCCACCAGGACCGCGCCGCCCGGGTCAAGGCGATCCTGACCGCTGCCGGCCTGCCGGTGATGTCGAGCGACACCCACATCGTGCCGCTGTTCGTCGGCGATCCCGAAAAATGCAAGCACGCCTGTGACCTGCTGCTGGAAGAGCACAATATCTACATCCAGCCGATCAACTATCCGACTGTCGCAAAAGGCACGGAGCGGCTGCGCATCACGCCCTCGCCCTACCACGACGACGGTTTGATCGATCAGCTCGCCGAAGCGCTGTTGCAGGTCTGGGAACGCCTCGGCCTGCCGCTGCAGAAGAAGTCGCTGGCGGCCGAATAACGTTAACCTCCGCCTCCTGCGCCAAATCCCGGTTACCGACCGGTCAGCCACGGTGCTTTGCCGGTCCAATCCGGCTATACTCCCTGCCGGCGACAGCCGTCGCCCGCGATTGCGGCTCAAGCCGCGCGCGGACGTTTTAGGGAGCAGGCAACGATGCTGCACGACTGGGCCGTGATCGCAGCCGCCTTCGGCTACATCGGGTTCCTGTTTTTCGTGGCGAGCCATGGCGACCGCCTCTCGCCGACGCAGCGCGGCCGCGCCAGCGCGCTGATCTATCCGCTGTCGCTGGCGATCTATTGCACCTCGTGGACGTTTTTCGGTTCGGTCGGATTCGCCACCCGCACCAGCGTCGACTTTCTCGCGATCTATGTCGGCCCGATCCTGATGATCGGGCTGGCGACGCCGCTGCTGCGCCGCGTCATCCAGCTGGCGAAATCGCAGAACATCACCTCGATCGCCGACTTCATCGGCGCGCGCTACGGCAAGAGCCAGGCCGTGGCCGCGACCGTGGCCCTGATCGCGATCATCGGGTCGGTGCCCTACATCGCGCTCCAGCTCAAGGCGGTGGCCTCCTCGCTTGAAACCATCCTGAGCGAAGACCAGGCTATCTCGCATATTCCCATTCTCGGCGATATCGCGCTGATCGTCACGCTGGCGATGGCGACCTTCGCGGTGCTGTTCGGAACCCGCCAGTCCGATGCGACCGAGCACCAGCATGGCCTGATGCTGGCGGTCGCCACCGAATCCATCGTCAAGCTGGTGGCCTTCATCACCGCCGGGGCGTTCGTCACCTTCTGGATGTTCACCCCGCATGAACTGATCGAACGCGCGATGAAGACCCCGGAGGCGGTGCGCGCCATCAATTATGTGCCCTCGATCGGCAACTTCCTCACCATGGTGCTGCTGTCGTTCTGCGCGATCGTGCTTTTGCCGCGCCAGTTCCATGTCAGCGTGGTCGAGAATTCCTCGGACGCCGAAGTGCGCCGGGCGCGCTGGCTGTTTCCGGCCTATCTGGTCGCCATCAACCTGTTCGTGATTCCGATCGCGCTCGCGGGTCTGATCACCTTTCCGTTCGGCGCGGTCGACAGCGATATGTATGTGCTGGCGTTGCCGATCGAGGGCGGCGCGCATTTACTTAGCATCGGCGTCTTCGTCGGCGGCCTGTCGGCGGCAACCGCGATGGTGATCGTGGAATGCGTCGCGCTCTCGATCATGGTCTCCAACGATATCGTGGTGCCACTGGTGCTGCAGCGGGGACCGCAATCGCCGGCGGGCGAGCGGGACTTTGGCGACTTCCTGCTGCGGGTTCGCCGCTTTGCGATTTTCGCCATCATGGGGATGGCGTATTTCTATTATCACGCGCTCGGCAATACCCAGCTGGCGGCGATCGGCCTGTTGTCGTTCGCGGCCATCGCGCAGCTGGCACCTTCCTTTTTTGGCGGCCTGTTGTGGCGTCGCGGCACCGCGCGCGGCGCCATCGGCGGCATGCTGATCGGCGCCGCGGTATGGGCCTACACGCTGTTTCTCCCGAGCTTCCTCGACTCCAGTACCGCCGGCCTGCTGCTGTTGCAGCATGGCCCGTTCGGCATCGAGGCGTTGCGTCCGCAAGCCTTGTTCGGCGCCGACCTGCCGCCGCTGCTGCACGGCGTGCTCTGGTCGCTGTCGCTCAACATCCTCATCTATGTCGTGCTGTCGCTGGCGCGCCAGCCCTCCTCGATCGAGCGGTTGCAGGCCGACCTGTTCGTGCCGAATGCGCTGGCGCCGATGACGCCGACATTCCGGCGCTGGCGTACCACGGTGACGGTGCAGGACATCCAGAGCACGGTGGCGCAGTATCTCGGCCCCGACCGCGCCCGGCATTCGTTCGAGGCCTTCGCCACCACCCACAACGTCCGGCTCGAGCCGGCGGCGCCGGCCGATTTCGAGCTGCTGCAGCACGCCGAGCATCTGATCGCTTCGTCGATCGGAGCGGCGTCCTCGCGTCTGGTCATGTCGCTGTTGTTGCGCAAGCGCACCGTCTCGGCCAAGGCCGCGCTGAAATTGCTCGACGACTCCCATGCCGCGCTGCATTTCAATCGCGAGATCCTGCAGACCGCGCTGAACCATGTCCGGCAGGGCATCGCCGTGTTCGACCCGGATCTGCAGCTGATCTGTTCGAACCGGCAGTTCGGCGAAATTCTGGGGCTGCCGCCGCATCTGGTCCAGATCGGGATCCCGCTGAGAGAAATCCTGGAATTCATGGGAGCCATCAACCCGCCGGCGTTCGGCGACAGCGACAGCAGTTTGGTGCTGGAGAGGCGGCTCGCCGCCTACACCACCGAAGGTGAGCCGTACCTGGAGCGTCTTCCGGATCGCCACATGGTGGTCGAGGTGCGCTCGAACCGGATGCCCGGCGGCGCGCTGGTCATCACCTTTTCCGACGTCACGCCGTCCTTCGAGGCCGCCGAGGCATTGGAGCGCTCCAACGCCACCCTGGAAAAGCGGGTACGCGATCGCACCGAGGAGCTGACGCGGCTCAATTCGGAGCTGGCGCTCGCCAAGAGCACGGCCGAGGACGCCAATATCTCGAAAACGCGTTTTCTTGCCGCGGCCAGCCACGACATCCTGCAGCCGCTGAACGCGGCACGGCTCTATGTGACAAGCCTGGTCGAGCGCCAGAGCGGCGGCGAAGATTCCCGGCTGGTCGAGAACATCGACGATTCGCTGGAGGCGATCGAAGAGATCCTCGGCGCGCTGCTGGATATTTCGCGGCTCGACGCCGGCGCCATGACGTCGTCGATCACCAGTTTCAAGATGAGCGACCTGATGCGCTCGCTGGAAATCGAATTTGCGCCGATCGCGCGCGCCAAGGGGCTGAAGCTGACCTTCGTGCCCTGTTCGCTGCCGGTGGAATCCGATCGCCTGCTGCTGCGGCGGCTGCTGCAGAACCTGATCTCCAACGCCATCAAATATACCCCGCGCGGGCGCGTGCTGGTCGGTTGCCGGCGTCACGGCCAAAGCCTGCAGATCGGCGTCTACGACACCGGCGTCGGCATTCCCATTCTCAAGCGCGGCGAGATCTTCAAGGAATTTCACCGGCTGGAACAGGGCGCGCGGATCGCGCGCGGCCTGGGTCTGGGGCTCTCGATCGTCGAAAGGCTGGCGCGCGTGCTCAACCACGGCATCGCGCTCGACTCCAACGTCAGCGGCGGCTCGGTGTTCTCGGTGATGGTGCCGACCGCGAAAGCGATCAACTACACCGCCGCGGTCACCACCGCGACGCCGCTGTCGCGGACGCCGATGAGCGGCTCGCTGATCGTCTGCATCGAGAACGATCTGGCGATCCTCGACGGCATGCGCACCCTGCTGACGGCCTGGGACGCCGAGGTGATCGCGGTGGCCGACCCGGACGCCGCCCTCGAGGCGATCGAGGCCTCAGGCCGCGCGGTGACCGGGCTCCTGGTCGACTATCATCTCGACCGCGGCAACGGGATTGCCGCGATCAGGGACATTCGCCGCCGTTTCGGCGAGAATATTCCGGCAATCCTGATCACCGCCGATCGCAGCCCGCATGTACGGGCGGCGGCGCGCGAGGAGAGCATCCCGGTGCTCAACAAGCCGGTCAAACCGGCATCGCTGCGGGCGTTGCTGGGACAATGGCGCACCCAGCAGATGGTGGCTGCGGAGTAACCCTATTGCGCCGACGGCGTGCCCTGCCGCCACTGGCCGCCGGCGATTTTCGCCGCCGCGATCACGGCCTGGGTGCGGCTCTCGACGCCGAGTTTTTGCAGGATCGCGGAGACATGGGCCTTGATGGTCGCTTCCGAGACGCCGAGCTCGTAGGCGATCTGCTTGTTGAGCAGCCCCTCCGACAGCATCATCAGCACCCGCACCTGCTGCGGGGTCAGCGTCACGAGCCGGTCGCGCAGCCGCGTCATCTCCGGGTCGGTGGCGGAGCTGAGATCGGTATCCGGCGGCACCCAGACGTCGCCGTCCATCACTTTCACGATCGCGTCGCGCAGCGTCTCGACGCCGAACCGCTTGGGAATGAAACCGGATGCACCGAAATCCAGCGATCTCCTGATCGTGCCGACATCGTCGCTGGCGGATACGATCACCACCGGGATCGCCGGATATTGCGCGCGCAGGTAAATCAGGCCGGAGAAACCCGAGATTCCCGGCATCGTCAGATCGAGCAGGATCAGATCGACCTCCGAATCCCGCTCGAGCAGCGACGTCAGATCTTCGAACGAGCCGGCTTCGTCGATCTTCGCGGAGCTCACGACGCTCGCAACCGCCTGTCGCAAGGCATCGCGAAACAGCGGATGGTCATCGGCAATGACGAGATGCGTGCGGGCGGCGGCAGTCATCTGGTATTTCTTTATCTCTCGGATATTTTTGCAAATGGGGATAAGGGAAAACCCATGCCCCCCTTTTTTAAGTGGTAGCAAGTAATTTTTTCTCCACAATTGTCCTCTGACGCGTTGTTTCATGCAAGCGCGCAAGGTTGCCATGTGGAAAGGCGGTTAATCGGCACCCGTTTGTGCGTCGCAATACCGGGGATGGCGGAATATGAACCTGTCCGGAATGTCCGACGTTTTCCGGACATAACTATACCGCGGGCCAAAAGTCTTATTGGGTGGGGTTTCACGGCGATGTTACCGTGACGCAATGCCATGGCTGAACCCGGCCAAGTCCGGTGCGTGGGGACGGGGCGCTTTGCATCAACGATCTCGGGGAGCGATTCAAAATGTCAACAATGGCCGCAACACAAGCTCGAACCGGAGGCATGACGAACGACGAACGCTTCGTCATTCTCGCCTCATCGCTCGGTACCGTTTTCGAATGGTACGATTTCTACCTTTACGGATCGCTCGCCCCGATCATTGGCGCGCAATTCTTCTCGGCCTATCCGCCGGCCACGCGTGACATCTTCGCGCTGCTCGCGTTTGCCGCCGGCTTCCTGGTGCGCCCATTCGGCGCCATCGTGTTCGGACGCATCGGCGACATCGTCGGACGCAAATACACCTTCCTCGTCACCATCATGATCATGGGCCTGTCGACCTTCATCGTCGGCCTCTTGCCCAACGCCGCGTCGATCGGCTTTGCCGCACCGGTCATCCTGATCGCGTTGCGCCTGGCGCAGGGTCTCGCGCTCGGCGGCGAGTATGGCGGTGCGGCGACCTATGTGGCCGAGCATGCGCCGCAGGGCAAACGCGGCTACTACACCTCGTTCATTCAGACCACGGCGACGCTCGGCCTGTTCCTGTCGCTGCTGGTGATCCTGTTCACCCGCACCGCCATCGGCGAAACCGACTTCGCGGCCTGGGGCTGGCGGGTTCCGTTCCTGGTCTCGGTCGTGCTGCTGGCGATCTCGGTCTGGATCCGGCTGCGGTTGAACGAGTCGCCAGTGTTCCAGAAGATGAAGGACGAGGGCAAGAGCTCGAAGGCTCCGCTGACCGAAGCCTTCGCCAACTGGAGCAACGCCAAGATCGTCATCCTGGCGCTGCTCGGCGGCACCATGGGCCAAGGCGTGGTCTGGTATACCGGCCAGTTCTACGCGTTGTTCTTCCTGCAATCGATCCTGAAGGTCGACGGCTACACCGCCAACCTCCTGATCGCATGGTCGCTGCTGTTCGGTACCGGCTTCTTCATTGTGTTCGGCGCGTTGTCGGACAAGATCGGCCGCAAGCCGATTATCCTGGCCGGCTGCGCGATCGCGGCGCTGACCTTCTTCCCGATCTTCCGGATGATCACCACCAACGCCAACCCGGCGCTGGAAAAGGCCATCGAGGCGACCAAGGTTGAAGTCGTGTCCGATCCCGCATTGTGCGGCGATCTGTTCAACCCGGTCGGCACCCGGGTCTTCACCGCGCCGTGCGACACCGCTCGCGCCTTCCTGGCGACGTCGTCGGTGAAATATGCGACCAGCTATGGACCCGCCGGCTCCGGCGTGAAGGTGATGGTGAACGGCAAGGAAGTGCCCTACGCCGACGCGAAGGCCGGTAATCCGGCCGTCGCCGCAGCCGTTGCCGCGGCGGGCTATCCCAAGGCAGGCGATGCCGGCATCGTGAAGATGTCGAACCCGTTCGATATCTTCCGTCCGCAGGTCGCGGCGATCATCGGCCTGTTGTTCATCCTGGTGATCTTCGTCACCATGGTGTACGGGCCGATCGCGGCAATGCTGGTCGAACTGTTCCCGACCAAGATCCGCTACACCTCGATGTCGCTGCCGTATCATATCGGCAACGGCTGGTTCGGCGGATTGTTGCCCGCCACCGCGTTCGCGATCGTGGCCTCGACCGGCGATATCTACGCAGGCCTGTGGTACCCGATCATCTTCGCGTCGATCACCGCGGTCGTCGGCTTCTTCTTCCTGCCGGAAACCAAGGACGTCGACATCAAGACCAACTAGAGGTCTTGCCGGCGGCAGAACCGCCCGAACAAGACGAATCGCAACCAGCCGGCCGCGGAGCCATCCGCGGCCGGTTTTGCATTCAGGTGGTCCCGACAAATTGCAGCACGATCTCGCGGCGATGCGGGCGGTGGCGATGCTCGATCAAATAGATCGCTTGCCACGTGCCCAGGGCGAGTTCGCCCTTGAGCACCGGGATGTGCAGCGAGGTCGCGGTCAACATGGTCTTGACATGCGCCGGCATGTCATCGGGCCCTTCGCTGTCGTGACGCCATCCGGCGTCCTCGGGCGCAAACCGATCGAGCGCCGCTGAGAGATCGTCGAGCACGGTGGGATCGGCGTTTTCCTGGATGGTCAGCGACGCCGAGGTGTGGCGGACGAACAGCGTCACCGCGCCTTCCTTCGCACCAGCTTCCTGCACGAATTTCGCGATCTCGACAGTGAGATCGACGAAGCCTGCGCCCGAGGTTTGAACAGTCAATAGCGAGGACAC
>DATNMT010000061.1:0-8164 GCA_035602495.1 Bradyrhizobium sp. | reverse complement strand
CGTCATTGATCTGCCCAAGCAACGCACCGACGGCAACGGTTTCGCCATCCTTGATCTGTCCGAGCAACGCGCCGACCGCGACGGTTTCGCCGTCCTTGGCAGCGATTTCGCTCAACGTGCCGGCCGAAGGCGCCGGGACCTCGATAGTGACCTTGTCGGTCTCGAGCTCGACCAACGGCTCGTCCACCGCAACGGCATCGCCAGCCTTCTTGAACCAGCGGCCGATGGTGGCTTCGGTCACGGACTCGCCGAGCGTGGGAACGCGAATTTCAGTCATGGCTTGCTTCCTCTTGCGTGATGGCCGGCTTCCCGGCCACCCACGCGCTTAAATCAGTCTTCAAGAAACCGTGGCGGATGCCCCGCTTTCGCGGGGCATGACGAGTTATGGTGGCTAATTCAGCGCTTCATCGAGCAGCGCCTTGAGCTGCGCCAGATGCTTCGACATCAAGCCGGTCGCGGTCGCCGCCGCCGCGGCGCGGCCGGCGTAACGCGGACGCTTGTTCGGCGCGTTGATCTGGTTCAGCACCCATTCGAGATAGGGTTCGATGAAATGCCACGCACCCATGTTGCGCGGCTCTTCCTGGCACCAGACCAGTTCGGCACTTTTGAAGCGCCCGAGCTCCTGCACCAGGGCCTTCAGCGGCACCGGATAGAGCTGCTCCATCCGCATGATGTAGACGTCATCGATGCCGCGCTTCTCGCGCTCGTCGTAGAGGTCGTAATAGACCTTGCCCGAGCACAATACGACGCGGCGGATCTTGTCGTCGGCCACCAGCTTGACCTTTTCGTCCGGCAGCATCGCCGCGTCATCATAGAGCAGGCGATGGAACGTCGTGCCGGCGCCCATCTCATCGAGCCGCGAGACCGCGCGCTTGTGGCGCAGCAGCGACTTCGGCGTCATCAGGATCAGCGGCTTGCGGATCTCGCGATGCAGCTGACGCCGCAGCACATGGAAGAAGTTGGCCGGCGTGGTGGCATAAACCACCTGCATGTTGTCTTCGGCGCACATCTGCAGGAAGCGCTCGAGGCGCGCGGAGGAATGTTCCGGCCCCTGCCCTTCATAGCCATGCGGCAACATGCAGACGAGGCCGGACATGCGCAGCCATTTGCGCTCACCCGACGAGATGAACTGATCGAACAGCACCTGCGCACCGTTGGCGAAATCGCCGAATTGCGCTTCCCACACCGTCAGCGCATTCGGCTCGGCGAGCGAGTAGCCATATTCGAAGCCGAGCACGGCCTCTTCCGAGAGCAGCGAGTTGATGACTTCGAAGTGGCCCTGGTCGCCGCCGAGATGATTGAACGGCGTGTAGCGGCTCTCGTCTTCCTGGTCGATCAACACCGAATGCCGCTGCGAGAAGGTGCCGCGCTCGGAGTCCTGTCCGGACAGGCGGACGTGATGGCCTTCCTGCAACAGCGTACAGAACGCCAGCGCCTCGCCGGTCGCCCAGTCGATGCCGACGCCGGTGTCGATCGCCTTGGCGCGGTTTTCCAAAAAGCGCTGGATGGTGCGGTGAATCCTGAAACCATCGGGCGCTTTGGTGATCTTGCGGCCGATATCCCTGAGCAGGGCGATGTCGACGCCGGTGACGCCGCGACGGGCGTCTTCTTCCTGGTCGGCCGACTTGAAGCCGGCCCATTTGCCGTCGAGCCAATCCGCCTTGTTGGGCTTGTAACCGGAGCCGGCCTCGAGCTCGGCATCGAGCCGCGCGCGCCAGTCGGCCTTGGCCTTCTCGACCTCGCCCTCTGTCATCACGCCTTCGGCGATCAGCCGCCTGGCATAAATTTCCAGCGTGCTAGGATGCGTGGCGATCTTCTTGTACATCACCGGCTGGGTGAACGCCGGCTCGTCGCCTTCGTTGTGGCCATGGCGGCGGTAGCAGAACATGTCGATGACGACCGGCTTGTGGAATTTTTGCCGGAATTCGATCGCGACCTTGGCCGCGAACACCACGGCTTCCGGATCGTCGCCGTTCACATGGAAGATCGGCGCATCGATCATCTTCGCCACGTCGGACGGGTAGGGCGAGGAGCGCGAGTAGCGCGGATAGGTGGTGAAGCCGATCTGGTTGTTGACGATGAAGTGCAGCGAGCCGCCGGTTCGATAGCCCTTCAGGTCGGACAGCGCAAAACATTCCGCAACCACGCCCTGGCCCGCGAAAGCGGCGTCGCCGTGCATCAACAGCGGCAGCACCGAGATACGCTGGTCCGGCGGATCGCCATGCTGGTCCTGCTTGGCGCGCACCTTGCCGAGCACCACCGGATCGACGATTTCCAGATGCGACGGGTTGGCGGTGAGCGACAGATGGATGCGGTTGTTGTCGAACTCGCGATCCGACGAGGCGCCCAGATGATATTTGACGTCGCCCGAGCCCTCGACCGCGTCGGGATTGGCCGAGCCGCCCTTGAATTCATGAAACAGCGCGCGATGCGGCTTGCCCATCACCTGGGTCAGCACGTTGAGACGGCCGCGATGCGGCATGCCGACCACGATTTCCTTCACCCCGAGATTGCCGCCGCGCTTGATGATCTGTTCCAGCGCCGGGATCAGCGATTCAGCGCCGTCGAGACCGAAGCGCTTGGTGCCGGTGAACTTCAGGTCGCAGAATTTCTCAAAACCTTCGGACTCGACCAGCTTCATCAGGATGGCGCGGCGGCCTTCGCGGGTGAAGCTGATCTCCTTGTCCGGACCTTCGATGCGCTCCTGAATCCAGCTTTTCTGCGCGGGGTTGGTGATGTGCATGAACTCGACGCCGAGCGTCTGGCAGTAGGTGCGTTCGCAGATCGCGACGATCTCGCGCAAGGTGGCGTATTCCATGCCCAGCACATGATCGAGGAAGATCTTGCGGTCGAAATCGCCTTCCACGAAGCCGTAGGAGCGCGGATCGAGTTCTTCGCGGTTGCGCGGCGGCTCGATCCCGAGCGGATCGAGCTTGGCGTGGAAGTGGCCGCGCATGCGGTAGGCCCGGATCAGCATTAAGGCACGCACCGAATCGCGCGTCGCCTGATGGATGTCGGCCGCGGTGATTTCGGCGCCCTTGGCTTGCGCTTTCGCCGCAATCCTGGTGCCGACCGCCCTTTCGACTTCCGCCCAGTTGCCGTCGAGCGCCGAGGTCAACTCGTCGCGCGGCGTCAGCGGCCAGTTGATACGGCCCCAGGATGGTCCCTCGGCGTTTTTCAGGACGTCGGCCGGGGTGTCCTTCAGGCTCTTGAAGAACTCCTGCCATTCCGGATCGACCGAGGCAGGATCCTTCTCGTAGCGGGCGTAGATTTCGTCGATGTAGGTGGCGTTTGTGCCCTGCAGAAAAGAGGAAAGAGCAAAGGCGGCGTTCGCGTCCTGGCGAGACATGAGTGACGTCCTGGTGATCTGGATTCGCGCGTGGAAGACGGCGCAACAGCCAATCCGAGCCCGGATCAGCGGATTAAGGGCCTTTTACCCTATTTAGGCCGAATGTTCGCGCCGAAAAGAACTAAAGAGTGAACATCGTTTCAATCTTTAATTTTCGCTGAATCCGTTCAAGAAATTTGCGTCGGCAGCAAAAAAACCGGGGCTTTGGACGTCGAAAATCAGATCAATACTTCGCGACCACCCAGTTGAACTTGTAGCTCAGTTCGGTGCCACGGTTTGCACGATCGGATTGCTCCGCATCGCGAGCGGAACTCCATTGATCGTGAAAGACCTGAGGGAAAGTCGGACTAACCCTTGAGGACGCCGACCAGCGTCTTGCCGAGCCGCGCCGGGGACGGGGATACCCTGATTCCGGCGGCTTCCATCGCCGCGGTCTTGGAGCCGGCGTCGCCCTTGCCGCCGGCGATGATCGCGCCGGCATGGCCCATGCGACGCCCGGGAGGCGCCGTGACGCCGGCGATAAATCCGACCATCGGCTTTTTGCGGCCGCGCCTGGCCTCGTCGATCAGGAACTGGGCGGCGTCTTCCTCGGCCGAACCGCCGATTTCGCCGATCATGACGATCGAGGTGGTCTTGGGGTCGGCGAGAAACATCTCCAGCACGGCGATGAATTCGGTGCCCTTGACCGGATCGCCGCCGATTCCGACCGCAGTGGTCTGGCCGAGGCCTTCCTGGGTGGTCTGAAACACCGCCTCGTAGGTCAATGTCCCTGAGCGCGAGACGATCCCGACATTGCCGGGCTTGAAGATGTTGGCCGGCATGATGCCGATCTTGCATTCGCCGGCGGTCATCACGCCCGGGCAATTCGGCCCGATCAGCCGCGATTTCGATCCCGACAGCGAGCGTTTCACGCGCACCATGTCGAGCACCGGAATGCCCTCGGTGATGCAGACGATCAGGGGTATTTCGGCATCGATGGCCTCGCAGATCGCATCCGCCGCTCCCGGCGGCGGCACATAGATCACCGACGCGTCGGCGCCGGTCTTCTGCTTCGCTTCCTGCACCGTGTCGAACACCGGCAGGCCGAGATGCGTCGAGCCGCCTTTGCCCGGCGAGGTGCCGCCAACCATTTTGGTGCCGTAGGCGATCGCGGCTTCCGAGTGGAACGTGCCGTTCTTGCCGGTAAAGCCCTGGCAAATGACTTTTGTGTTCTTGTCGATCAGGATGGACATGGTTGGCATTGCTTTCGCGAAACGACAGGTGAAGGAGTTAATGGACGCGCCGATAGACGCCGGTAAGCACGTCGGCCCACCCTTCCGCGTCCGGCGAAAACTGGATTTTCATGGAGTAGCTGTTGTCGTCGATGATTTCATAGACGTGGCGCGCATTGCCGCGCAGCGAGCCGCGCACCAGGACCAGGGTCTTGCCGGTCCAGCCGCCGGAGGCCGGCGCCGGCGCGTAGTAGCCGAGCGAATCGTGCCAGAACAGTTTGTAGTGCCGGTCTTCGCGGTCGTAAGTGAACACGCCATGGGTGGCGAAGCTTTCCTTGCTGTCGCGCATCTGGCGCGTGTCCTGAATCAAATAGAAGCCGTTGAGATCGATACGAGCTACCACATGCGAGGTGGCAGGACCGCCCGCGGTCCAGCGCGAGGGATAGACCACCTCTTCCCCGGTCCACTCGCCCGCGAACGCCGCGAGCTTGCGATGCTCCTGAAGCGGCGACGGTGCGGCGAGACGGTCCTCGGGCATGGCCTACCCTCCCTTCACGGCCTTGACGATCTTCTGCGCGGCATCGTCGAGATCGTCGGCCGGCAGCACGTTGAGGCCGCTTTCCCGGATGATCTTCTTGCCGGCCTCGACATTGGTGCCCTCCAGCCGCACCACCAGCGGCACCTTCAGCCCGACTTCCTTCACCGCGGCGACCACGCCCTCGGCGATGACATCGCACTTCATGATGCCGCCGAAGATGTTGACCAGGATGCCCTTCACATTGGGATCGGCGGTGATGATCTTGAACGCGGCGGCAACCTTTTCCTTGTTGGCGCCGCCGCCGACGTCGAGGAAGTTCGCCGGCGCCATGCCGTAGAGCTTGATGATGTCCATCGTCGCCATGGCAAGGCCGGCGCCGTTCACCATGCAGCCGATATTGCCGTCGAGGGTGACGTAGTTGAGATCGTAATGCGAGGCCTCGATTTCCTTGGCGTCCTCCTCGGTCTCGTCGCGCAGCGCCGCGACTTCGGGATGCCGGAACAGCGCGTTGTCGTCGAACGACACCTTGGCGTCGAGCACGCGCAGATCGCCTTGTTTGGTCACCACCAGCGGGTTGATCTCCAGCATCGCCATGTCCTTGGCGACGAAGGCCGCATAGAGCTGGCTGACCAGCCTTTCCGCCTGTTTTGCCAGGTCGCCTGAAAGGCCCAACGCCTTGGCGACGGTGCGGCCGTGATGGCCCATGATGCCGGTGGCAGGATCGACCGAGAAGCTGACGATCTTCTCCGGTGTGTTGTGCGCAACGTCCTCGATATTGACGCCGCCTTCGGTGGAAACCACGAACGACACTTCGGAGGTTTCGCGGTTGACCAGGATCGAGAGATAGAACTCCCTGTCGATGTCGGAGCCTTCCTCGATGTAGAGCCGGTTGACCTGCTTGCCGTGCGGTCCGGTCTGCACCGTGACCAGGGTTGCGCCCAGCATCTGCCTGGTGAATTCATTGACCTCGGCGACCGACTTGGCGATGCGCACGCCGCCCTTGTCGCCGGCGCTGGCCTCCTTGAACTTGCCCTTGCCGCGCCCGCCGGCGTGGATCTGGCTCTTCACCACCCAGATCGGGCCGGGAAGCGTCTTCGCCGCGACGTCGGAATCGGAGGCCCGCAGCACCGGCACGCCGCGCGAGATCGGCACGCCGAATTCATGCAGCAGCGCCTTGGCCTGGTATTCGTGAATATTCATGAGATGGCTCCCGAAAGCCGCTTAACAACGATGCAGCCTGGACTGGAACGCGATCAGCGGCCGAGCAGGTCCGGCGCGATCTTCTTGCAGGCATCGACCAGACCCTGCACCGCGCCGACCGACTTGTCGAATGCCTCGCGGTCCTTGCCGGTCAGTTCGATCTCGACAATGCGCTCGACGCCCTTCGACCCGATCACCGCGGGCACGCCGACATACATATCCTTCACGCTGTATTCGCCGTTGAGATAGGCGGCGCAGGGCAGCACGCGCTTCTTGTCCCTGAGATAGCTTTCGGCCATCGCGATCGCGGAGGCCGCCGGCGCATAGAACGCCGAACCGGTCTTCAACAGGTTGACGATCTCGGCGCCGCCGTTGCGGGTGCGGTCGACGATTTCGTCGATCCGTGCCTGCGAGGTCCAGCCCATCTTGACCAGGTCCGGCAGGGGAATGCCGGCCACCGTGGAATATTTCACCAGCGGCACCATGGTGTCGCCATGGCCGCCGAGCACGAAGGCGGTGACGTCCTCCACCGAGACGTTGAACTCGTCGGCAAGGAAATAGCGGAAGCGCGAGGAATCCAGCACGCCCGCCATGCCCACCACCTTCTTGTGCGGCATGCCGGAGGCCTTCTGCAGCGCCCACACCATGGCATCGAGCGGATTGGTGATGCAGATCACGAAGGCGTCGGGGGCGTATTTCTTGATACCGGCGCCGACCTGCTCCATCACCTTGAGATTGATGCTCAGGAGATCGTCGCGGCTCATGCCCGGCTTGCGCGGCACGCCGGCGGTGACGATGCAGACCTTGGCGTTGTCGAGCGCCTCATAGGAATTGGCGCCGGTGAAATGCGCGTCGAAGCCGTCGACCGGCGAGGATTGCGCGATATCGAGCGCCTTGCCCTGTGGCACGCCCTCCGCGATGTCGAACATTACCACATCGCCCAGTTCCTTCAGGCCGATGAGGTGAGCCAGCGTTCCGCCGATCTGGCCGGAGCCAATCAAACCAATTTTGTCGCGCGCCATGGGAAATCTGTCCTTTGAAGGTCAAGGAGGAAGGTTGAAAGGAAGCTGAAGGGCTGGTTATCCCTTTCGACCGGCCCGTTCAAGCCGGGCCATGCTCAATTGTCGGTCCTGCCTCGGTTTCGATCAGGGCAGCCCTCGTCATTCCGGGATGGTCCGAAGGACCAGACCCGGAATCTCGAGGTTGTTGGATCGAGATTCCGGGTTCGCGCTGATGCACCCCGGAATGACGGCTTACGCCGTCACGTCTCCACCAGCCCCGTGCTCGACCCGCTGGCGGCGGAATCCTTGTGGCCGTGCGGCAGCGCCAGATAGGATTCCGAGCTCATCTCGATCAGCCGCGAGGCGGTCCGCTTGAACTCGTTGGCCTCACTGCCTTCGGTCGCCCGATACAGCGACAGCGGATCGGCCTCGGCCGACGCCATCAGCTTCACCGCATTGTCATACAGCGTGTCGATCAGCGCGATGAACCGTTTGGCGGCGTTGCGGTCGGGGTAGTCCATCATCGGGATCCGGTCGATGATGATGGTGTGATAATCGCGCGCAAGCCGCAAATAGTCGGAAGCGGCCAGCGGCTTCTCGCACAAATCCTCAAACGAAAATCGCGCCACGCCATCCGCCGAGCACGGCACGTTCAGGATGCGGCCCTTGATCGAAATGTCGCGCGGCTTGCATCTGGCGTTGCCGGTCATCCTTACCCATGCCTGGTCGAGGGCTGCGGTGGCGGCGGCATCGGCCGGCACCAACCACATCTTGACGCCGACCAGCTTCTCCAGCCGGAAATCGGTGCGCGCATCGAGCCGCAGCACGTCCATATGATCGGATATCTGCGCGATGAAGGGCAAGA
>DATNMT010000056.1:0-7209 GCA_035602495.1 Bradyrhizobium sp. | reverse complement strand
TTCACCTTGTCGTCCGGATAGCGCTCCTTCAGCGCCGCCAGTTGCGGCTGCACCGACTTCATCTTCGCCATCGAGGCGTAGGATTTGTTGGCGAGCGGGAAGAACAGCAGTTTCACGATCACCGTCACCAGCAGGATCGAGATGCCGAAATTGCCAAACAGCCGATAGAAGAAGTCGAGCCCCAAAAACATCGGCTTGGTGATGAAATAGAACCAGCCCCAGTCGATCAGAAGATCGAAGTGGTTGAGCCCGAGCTCCCTGTTGTAGCCGCCGAAACCGGCAAACGGGAAATTGATGCCGACGACGCTGGCTTCCTTGGCGCCGGCGAACAGCCGCGTACTGGCGCTGCCGGTGCCGCCGATCGCGATGGTCTGCGGGTCTTCAAGATAATCGGTCTGATAGGTTCTAATGGCCCCAAGTGGCCTGGAAAAGAACCGAGCCTGCAGTTTCGCATTCGTATCGGGCAACAGCGCCGAGGCCCAGTATTTGTCGGTGATACCAAGCCAGCCATTGGTAGCCGTCCATTTGAACCCTTTGGCGTCCGGGCTCCCTTCCAATGGATTGGCGTCGTCGATTTTCTTGTAACCGTATTCCTGCAGGCCCTGGTCGCCGAGATAGCCGATCAGGCCTTCGTGCAGGATGTAGTAGCCGGAAACCTGCGGGGTGCCGTGACGCGAGATCAGCGCGAACGGATACAGCGTGACCGGCGCACTGCCGACATTGCTGACGTCGTCCTTGATCGTGAACAGGTAGCGGTCGTCGATCGAAATGGTGCGGCGGAAGGTCAGGCCGTCGCCGTTGTCATATCGCAGCGTCACCGGGTGCGACGGCGTCAGGCTGCCCTGGCCCTCCTGCTCCCAAAGCGTGTCGCGATCCGGCAGCCGGACGGTCGAACCGCTGGCCGGGACCCAGCCGAACTCCGCGTAATAGGGATTGGGCGTGCCCGAGGGCGAATAAAGCACGATCGCCGGCGAGACCGGATCGACGGTTTCGCGGAACTGCACCAGCGACAGATCGTCGATCCGCGCGCCCTTCAGCGAAATGCTCCCCGAGAGCCGCGGCGACTCGATCTTGACCCGCGGGGTTGATGCGATCGCGGTATCGCGGCTGACGACGGGGGCTGTGGAAGCGGGCTGGGTTGCCGCCGGCGCATTGGCCGCGGGCTGTGGCGTGCCGGTCTGCGGCGCGGTCGAGGGCGTCGTCGTGCTCGCGGGTGGCGTGGCGGACTTGGCCAGTTCGCTCGCCTGCTGCGCGGCGCGCTGCTTTTCCATCTGCGGAACGTTGTAGAAATATTGCCACGCGATCAGCACGAGGCCGGACAGAATGACGGCGAGGATGGTATTGCGATTATCGGTCATCGTTCAAGGTCTCGTCATTCAAATCGGTTTGCGGCTGCCGCCGGGGTTCTCTTGGCTCGACGCCGGTCCGGACGGCTGCCGGTCGAGCCGACGCAGCGCCGTGCGGAAGTCGTCGAGCATGGTCGCGAAGTCGCGGGTCAGCGCGGCACGGCGGCCGACCAGCACATAATCATGATGCGGTCGCATGGCTATGACATCCGCCCGCTTTACCAATTCACGAAGCCTGCGCCGGATGCGGTTGCGTTCGGTGGCGGTGCCGTTCTTTTTGGTGACGGTGAAGCCGACCCGGACCGGGCCGTCATCGTTTCGGTCAAGGCTTTGCACCACGAAGGCAGCGCTGTTGGCCCGCGCGCCATTGGCAACGGCGAGGAAGTCCGCCCGCTGCCTTAACCGATCCATGATGGATTCTCCGGGAAGCCCGGCTCAGGCGCTCAGACGCTTGCGGCCCCGGGCCCGGCGCGCGGCGAGAACCTTGCGGCCGCCGGTGGTCGCCAGACGGGCACGGAAGCCGTGACGGCGCTTGCGCACCAGTTTGCTGGGTTGATAAGTCCGCTTCACGGGTCGTTCTCCGCTGACCGGGCAAGTCTGCCTGATAAATGAGATAAATCCGCCGATGCTGGCCCAAAGCGGGCCGTTTCCGGCCCCAAAAGAGCCGCCCCGGTCGAGCCGGGCCATCGCGGACAATTGGCGCGGCTTATACGGGAGCGACCCGTTTTCGTCAATGTTGCGCCCTGCCGCAATTGCGGCCGTTTCGGGGTCGTTCAATACTGGCGTATTTTGCTCGAATATATCAAGGATTGCGGTGTTTTTCTGCGCAAGGATGGCGACTTGCAAGTTGGCGCATTAGATGCGGACCCGGCACACATTAGCGATCCGTAATTTGACCGGTTCTGGAGCAAACCGCATCCTGCAACGCACAACGCGAAAGCAGAACTCGTGGCTGTAACCGAAGATCAGCCTGCCCTAGGAACGCCGCGGCCGAAGCCGTCCCGGCGGCTCGGCCTGTCCGGCAAGCTGTTGCTGCTCACCATTCCGCTGGTGGCGATTGCCGGCATGCTGATCTATGTGCCCGCGATCGCCAATTTCCGGATGAACCGTCTCAACGACCGGCTGGCGGCGGCGAACACCGCGGCTTTGGTGCTCGATGCCGCGCCGTCGGGCACGGTTCCGGATTCGCTGGCGCGGCAGATCCTGAAAAGCATTGGCGCCCGCGCGGTCGCCATCAAGATGGGGCAGCAGCGCCGGCTCTTGGCCAGCGCCGACCTGCCGCCGGCGATCGATCATGACATCGACATGCGCGAGATGACGGCGTGGTCGGCGATCGTCGATTCCTTCGAGACCATGCTGGAAAGCGGCAATCAGGCGATCCGCGTGGTCGGGCCGGCGCCCGGCGGCGCGCAATTCATCGAGGTGGTGATCGACGAATTGCCGCTGCGCCAGGCGATGTACCGCTTCTCCCGCAACCTGCTGGTGGTCTCGCTCGGGATCGGCGCGCTGACCGCCGGGCTGGTCTACCTGGCGCTGCATTATCTGTTCGTGCGGCCGATGCGGCGGCTGACCGCGAGCCTGGTCGGCTTCCACGAAAATCCCGAGAGCGCGGCGCGGATCATCGTGCCGAGCCAGCGCGGCGACGAGATCGGGGTCGCCGAGCGCGAATTGTCCGACATGCAGCGCGATCTGGTGTCGATGTTGCATCAGAAGAGCCGGCTGGCCGCGCTTGGCCTCGCGGTCTCCAAGATCAACCACGACCTGCGCAACCTGCTGGCATCCTCGCAACTGTTGTCCGACCAGCTTGCCAGCGTGCCCGATCCGCGGGTGCAGCGCTTTGCGCCGAAACTGATGCGCTCGCTGGAGCGTGCGATCGCGTTCTGCCAGTCGACGCTGTCCTACGGCCGCGCCCAGGAGGCTGCGCCCGATCGCCGCATGATGCTGATCGAGCCTGTGGTGGCCGAGGTGCGCGAATCCGCCGGCCTTGCCACGGATGCCTCGATCACCTGGATCGCCGCGATCGAGCGCGGGCTCACCATCGACGCCGACCCCGATCAGCTGTTCCGGGTGCTGCTCAATCTCGTGCGCAACGCGGCGCAGGCGCTCGAGAACCGCCCCAGGACCGACGCCGCCAGCATGCAGATCCGCATCACCGGGCGGCGCGAAGGCGCGGTCGCGATCCTGGAAGTTTCCGATACCGGCCCCGGCGTGCCGCAACCCGCCCGCGACCATTTGTTCCAGGCGTTCCAGACCTCCGGCCGCCCCGGCGGCAGCGGGCTCGGGCTAACCATCGCCGCCGAACTGATCCGTGCCCATGGTGGCGACATCCATCTGGTCGAAGGCACCATCGGGGCGACCTTCCGGATCGTGATCCCGGACCGCCCGGTGGAACTCCTGAGCGTGCGCAACGAGCGGGCGCGGGCGTGACAGCCCGTCATTCCGGGGCGATGCAGGGCATCGAACCCGGAATCCCGAGGTAATTGCACGAGATTCCCCGATGTGCAGTTGCACATCTGAGGTTCGCGCTGCCGCGCCCCCCGGAATGACGAGCAAGGCCTCCGGCGCGGATCGGCCCGCAAACGCCGCGTTCCGGACCTTGCCAATCCGGGCCGGAGCGGGTAGCTAAAGCGCTCTTTCGCGACCTTCCGAACAGGCCTTTCGGATGCACGCGGGCCGTTAGGCCCGATGCCCCCGCGAAAAACGCGCCCGTAGCTCAGCTGGATAGAGCACTAGACTACGAATCTAGGGGTCAGGAGTTCGAATCTCTTCGGGCGCGCCACTTACGCTGGAGCACGCTACGATAGCCGTCGAGGAACCGTCGGCACGCGCGGGGCTCTCATTCACCCGCTCTTGTGGGCTATGAGAACCGACCTGGTCGGTGGTGCCTCAGCTTGAATTATCCTACATTTCGGTCTTCGGGCGAGCGCAGCAGCCACACGAGTACAGCAAAATTCAAGATGGCAAATGCAAAGGGGCCGTAGGCCTTCGCCGGGTCGTGCGCGAGTATCCCGATAAGCCCGTCGAATCCTTGTACCAGACTCATGACCAACGCCATGACAGCAATCGCGTCGCGAGAGCGAAACCCGATGCAACACGGCACGGCAATGAGCAGAGCAATGCTGCGCGAGGCGGCGTAGCGTTCAAAACTGCCACTGCCTGAAGGCCCAAATAAACCTGCAACGGAGAAGCCAGCGCTCACCAGCGCGCTCACAGTCGTGACAATGGCGCACGTCCAGAAACGACGAATCATCAGCACGCACCTTCGTTGGCGCTGACTGGGTTCAAGGCCGTTGGCCAGGCCGGGGTCCTCGCCACCTGCGAGATCGCGACGGCGCTCGGGAGACATAGTACAAAAATCGTGGGCTGTCGCAACATTACGAGTTGAGCCGGGCAACAGGCTCGCCCATCATAGCGCCGCGGCGAAACAATATTGCCCATCTTCATTGGCCGGGCGCGCCAAATTGGCACCATTCGGAATAAAACTGCGAACCTCTCGACTGCACGGGACGCCATCAATATTGGCCGGTTTCCGCCACGGCCAGGACATCAACTTCAATGCCGCGATATCTGACGGTGCTTGGCCGCCAGGCTGGAGTTGACGGGGACCGACGGGCCCGAGGCATTCGATGGCGGCCCTACGGGGATTGGCGTACGGTTCAGCTTGCGGGAAATCCACTGCTCGCGTCCCGCCTGTATTGAACGTCATGCATGGTCGCGGCAGTTGCGATCGCGGGCAGTCGCCGGTGAAGGAGGAGCCCATGTATGCCGCCATTCGTCAGGGTAAAGCAAAGTCTGGCATGGTCGAAGAGCTGGCACGCAGGATCAAGGAGGGTGCCATTCCGATCATCAGTGATGTCGAAGGTTTCATAGCCTATTATGTGGTCTATGCGCCGGACGACACGGTGACGGCGATCAGCATCTTCAACAACCACGCGGGAGCGGAGGAGTCGAACAGACGCGGGCTCGCGTGGATCGAACAGGATCTCGCGCCTCTGCTCGTCGGGCCAGCCACGGCGGTCGCCGGGCCGGTAATCGTGCATACGCTGGCATAGAAATATCCGCCAGCGTTTCCGCGCGCGTGTGTGCCATCCGCTGGCGTCATGCGGGGAAGAGCCGCGCTCTTGCTCGATCGCGGCCTGTCATGCGGACTTGACGCGCCATCCCGACCATAAATCCAGCGGCAAGCGCCCCTCATTTCCGCTATCATCCGACCATGACGATCGGGATCACCGGACCCGGGCGGAAGGCACCAGGGCAAAACGCCGTGGTCAAGCTCATCATTGCGGCTTTCGTCGGCGGGATTTGCCTGATCCTGCTCGGGCTCGCGAGCGACTTCCTGGTCGATTGGCTGTGGTTTTCGTCGATCGGTTATCTGCAGGTTTTCCTGACGACGATCTCCGCCAAAGCCGCCGTCTTTTTCGCGGTTCTGACCGCGACCGCCGTCATCCTTTGGCTGAACGGCTTGCTCGCGGTGCGTTTCGCGCGGCGCCAGCCGGCACCAACGGCCGCTGCCGCATGGAACCCAGCGGGCTATACGTCGACCGTTCCGCTCGCGATCATGCGCGATCGACTGACGCGGCCCCGGTTTGTCGCGTTCGGTGCAGGTTTGCTCGCTCTGCCGGTCGCAGCAGTCGAAGCCGGCAACTGGGGCATCTTCCTGCAGTTTCTCTATCACGTGCCCTATGGCGCAAACGATCCGCTCTACAACAAGGACATCGGCTTCTATCTCTTCTCATTGCCCGCCTATATCCTGATCAAGAACTGGATGCTGCTCGCACTCGTTCTGAGCGCGCTTTTCGCCGGGACGATCTACTGGCTGCACGGCGAAATCGAATACAACGTTAACCGCCGATCAATGTCGCCGACGGTGATTGCTCACGGCTCGGCGCTGGTCGGTGTTCTCTTCGCAGTGAAGGCCTGGTCCTATGGTCTCGACCGCTATCTGCTGCTCTACGGCGACAACGGTGTCGTCGTTGGCGCAAGCTACACCGATATATATGTCGGGCTTCCGGGCCTGTGGCTCATGATCGGGCTTTCGATCATCGCGGCGTTCGCCGCGTGGGCAAACCTCCGGGTGCGCACCTACCGGCTTCCTGCCGCCGCGTTCATCCTCGTCGGCATCGGCTCTTTCGTGCTGTCCGGCGCAGTCCCTGTGCTGTTCCGGCAGTTTTTCGTCAAACCAACCGAGTTGGAGCTGGAGAAGCCCTACATCGAACGCAACATCGCGCTCACCAGGCAGGCATACAATCTCGATCAGATCGCAGCCAAGCCGTTTGCCGCCGAACAGAAGCTTTCCTTCAAGACGCTAGAGGTCAACAAGGCGACAATCGAGAATATCAGGCTGTGGGACTGGTTGCCCTTGTCGGATACCTACGCTCAGCTACAGGAGATCCGCACCTACTACAAATTCCATGATCTTGACGTCGATCGCTACTGGCTCGACGGCTCCTACCAAAGCGTGATGCTCTCGGCGCGCGAATTGCGGTCCTCCTTGCTGCCGCCCAACGCCCAGACATGGGTTAATCGCCACGTGCTGTTTACTCACGGCAATGGCGCGGTGATGAGCCCGGTCACCCGCAAGAGCACCGAAGGACTGCCGTTCTTCTATTTGCGGGATATTCCTCCTGTTGCAGACGGAGGTCCCAAAATCAGCGAACCTCGCATCTATTACGGCGAAGAGAGCGACGACTACGTCATCGTCAAGGGGAGCACACCCGAGTTCGATTATCCGAAGGGGAAAGACAACGTCTATGCGGCCTATGACGGCGCCGGCGGTGTTCCGATCGGATCGATGCTGTGGAGAACGCTGTTCGCTTACTACTTCAACGACCCGAACCTGGTTCTCACAAGCTACATCACGACC
>DATNMT010000026.1:0-8248 GCA_035602495.1 Bradyrhizobium sp. | reverse complement strand
CATCAGGTCGGTGATGCAGGCGACGCCCGAATAGAGCACCTGGTCGGCCATCGCGAAGGCGTCGGCGAAGGTGGTCTTTTCGTTGGCGACCCGGAACAGGTTCTGGTTCGGGATGATCAAGAGCGTATCGACCACCTTGTGCAGCTCGGCGATTCCGGCTTCCGCAGTGCGCATGCGGCGCTGGCCCTCGAAGTGGAACGGCTTTGTCACCACGCCGACGGTCAGGATGCCCATCTCGCGCGCGGTCTTGGCGATCACGGGGGCAGCACCGGTGCCGGTGCCGCCGCCCATGCCGGCGGTGACGAACACCATATTGGCGCCGCTCAGATGATCGCGGATTTCGTCGAGCACCTCCTGCGCGGCGGCCGCGCCGACATCGGGCTGCGAACCGGCGCCCAGGCCCTGGGTCACTTGGGTGCCCATCTGGATGATACGCTGCGCCTTCGACATGGTGAGCGCCTGCGCGTCGGTATTGGCGACGACGAAATCGACACCCTGCAGTCCGGCGGTGATCATGTTGTTGACGGCATTGCCGCCGGCTCCGCCAACGCCAAACACGGTAATACGGGGCTTCAGCTCGCTGATGTCAGGGGGAGTGAGATTGAGTGCCATGGTTGCCTCTCGATTACGCGCGCGTTGGTTCGCCACGGCCGACGGCCGCGGGGATTGGTGAAAGTCCAGGGGTTTTGGCAAAGATCATCAGAAGCCCTCGCGAAGCCATCGTCCGACCTTTCCGAAATAGCCGTCAGTCCCTGTCCTGAGCTGCCGCGTATGCCGCGGTTCGACGTGTTCCAGATGAGCGTATTGCGGATAGACCAGCAGGCCCGTGGGAACCGCGAACGACGCGCTCTTGGCTTCGCTCGGCAGCCGGCCGAAGCCGAGCGGGCGGCCGATTCGCACCGGCCGGCCGAGGATCTGGGTTGCAAGTTCGGGCAGGCCGGTCAGCTGCGCAGCGCCGCCACTCAAGACCACGCGGGCCTTTGGCTCTGCGGCGAAGGGGGAATCCGCCAGGCGGTCCCGGACCATCTCAAAAATCTCCTCGGCGCGGTGCCGGACGATGTTCGCGATCGTGGCGCGGGAAACAATCTGGGGAACATCCCGCTCGCTATCGCCGGCGGTCGGCACCGACATCAGCTCGCGCGCGTCTGACCCGCCGGTCAGCACGGTGCCATATAACGTCTTGATTCGCTCGGCATCCGCAATGCATGCGGAGAGTCCCCGCGCAAGATCCATGGTGATGTGTTGCCCGCCGACCGCAAATCCGGAGGCGTGGACGAAGCGGCCGCCGGTATAGGTGGCGATGGTGGTGGTTCCGGCGCCCATTTCGACCACGGCGGCGCCGATATCGGCCTCGTCATCGGTCAGGACCGACAGCCCTGCGACATAAGGACTCGCCGCCATGGCCTCGACGTTGAGATGGCAGCGCTCGACCACCAGCATCAGGTTCTTGGCGACGGTGGCGTCCGCCGTCACCACGTTCATGTCGACGCCGAACTGGCGGGCCACCATGCCCCGGGGATCGCGGATGCCCTTGACGCCGTCGAGCGCGTAGCCGACCGGCAGCGCATGCAGCACGGTACGGCCCTCTGCCGTCGCGTGGCGCATGCCGGTGGAGGTAACGCGGGCGACGTCGGCGGAGGTGACCGCGCCGCCCTTGATGTCGGCGGCGGCTTCGATCAACTGGCCCTGCAGGCGGCCGGCCGAGACCGACAGCAAGACCGATTCGACCCGGACCTTGGCCATGCGCTCGGCCAGCGCCACCGCCTGGCGCACCGCCTGGTCGCATTCGGCGAGATCGACCACGGCGCCGGCTTTCACGCCGCGCGACTGGATCTGGCTGTAGCCCATCAACTCGACCGCATGGGTGCGTCCGCGCAGCGCCTCGTTCGGCGGGCACGGTTTCAGCCGCGCGATCATGCAGGCGATCTTGCTGGTGCCGATATCGAGCGAGGCCACCAGCGCGGTGCGCTTCTGCGGCATCGGGCGCGTCTTCGGCGTCTGGCTGCGATCAAGGCCGGTCATGCGTCACCGGCCTTCTTCTTCTGCGCCTGCTTCTTGAACAGCTCCTCGCGGGCTCTCGCCGCATCGTCGGACAATTGCACCGTGAGCCGATCCGGCAGCCGCATGTCGACCGCGACGATATCGCGCGAGAACAGCCGCTCCTCCCTGTCGAGCTTGCTCAAGCTGGCAAGCGCGTTGCCGACGTCGTTTTCCGGCAGTTTTACATCGAGACCGTCCTTGAGCCGCAGGTTCCAGCGCCGCTCGCCGACGAAGATCGCGGCTTTGGTCACCGAACTCACCTGCGGATAGCGTGCCAGCAGCGCGAGGAAATCCCGGGCGCGGGTCTCGGCGCCCTTGCCGACCACCAGCGGCAGCGAGATGAAGCGGCGCGCGACATAGGGCTCGAGCACCGCGCCGTCGTCGGCGATCACCGAAAGCCGGCCATCCTGCTGCCACAGCGCGAACGCCGAGCGTTCGACGATATCGATCTGGAGCTGGCCGGGATAAAGCTTCAGCACGGTGGCCTCGGCGATCCAGGGGTTGGCCTTCAGCTTGTCGCGCACCGCGGCGGCGTCGAGGAACAACAGCGAGGAGCGGCCATTGACGCCGCCGCTTGCGAGCACCTCGTCCTGCGTCAGTTGCTTGCGGCCGTTGATGGCAACCGAAATGATGCGGAAGCCCGCGGAATTGGCGATCGCGTTGCGGGTGTCGCTCAGCGCCGAGGTCAGGTTATCGAGATGGCCGCCTTTGACGACGCCGAACCCGGCGCTGCCCAGCAAGATCAGGACGGTGGCGGCGATGCCGGCGCGGCGCGGAACGTAACGCTCGATCAGGTCGATCAGCCAATGCTGCGGTTCGCGCTCGAGCGACGGCCTTGCGGCGCGACGCAGCCTCAACCGCTCGCGCAACAGGATCACCGCGCCGATGGCGGCGGCCTTCAGGTCAGTTTGGGGCCCCGGCGATCTCAGCGATCGAGCGGAGCGTCCTGCACCATCCATTGCACGAGCTCGTCAAAGGTTGCCCGCAAAGCGTTGCGAGTTCTGGCACAATGACGTCTCGGTTTGCCGGGCTGGGTTAGGCAGAAGAAGCCACCTGTTCCCTCGATGCGGTCGCGGAAAGCGGAAACCCGCGACAGCTCACGCCCCGGCAGCCAAGCGCCACATGCGCCGCCAGCGTTAACCTTCGGACTTCCTGGTAAACAAAGTGTAAAATAGGTGGGTAGGCGGCGCGATTTGATCCGCCTTCTGAGTAGTTTGCCGCGAAATCGTAAAGTTTTACCAATCAACGAGGGCCGCCAGCCCAATTTCACACGGCAAGCCAAAAATACTACTTTTGCGTGCGTTTGATCGCCAATGCGATCTGATCTTGCAGGAAATCGGCAAATTCGATGCCCTCGGCCTTCAGCGCCTTCGGATAGAGCGAAGCCTTGGTCAGGCCGGGCAGCGTGTTGGTCTCGAGATAGACCAGCCCGCTTTTCGAGACGATGAAGTCGGAACGGGAATAGCCGCCGCACGACAGCGCCCGGTGCGCGCGCAGCGCATGATCCATCAGTTGCGCGTTCACCTCGGGCGCAAACCGCGCGGGACAGATTTCCTGGGTCGCCTTGGCGATATATTTGGCCTCGTAGTCGAACGCGCCCTCCGCCGGGATGATCTCGACCGGCGGCAGCGCGATCAGCGCGCCATCGAGTTGCTCCAGCACGCCGCAGGTCGCCTCGCTGCCGGCGATGAACGGCTCAATGACATATTCTTCGGTTTCGGCGGCGCGGCGGACCGCGGCGAGATCCTGCGTCGCATTGACGAAAATCAGGCCATAGCTCGAACCGTCCCGCGCCGGTTTTGCGATCAGCCTGCCGTATTCGGCCAACGCCGCGTCGATATCTTCCAGCGCCACCCCAGCCGGCGGCTTCACGCCGCCGATGGCGGCGAAGCGCTTGGCCGCGATCTTGTCGAAGGCGAGATGCGACGAGGCCGAGCCGGACCCGGTGAAGGGGACCCCGCGCATTTCGCACATGGTCTGAAGCTCGCCATTCTCTGCGGTACCGCCGTGCAGGCCAAGCACCAGCACGCGACCCTCCGCCTTGGCCCTGTCGAGTGCCGCTTCGATCCGCCCGAGGTTGGGCGTGCCGGGCCGGAACGGCTGCTCGAACGGCCGCGCATGCTTCAGAAGCAGTTCGGAGGCGGTCTCGTGCACGGTGTCGTCGACTTCCCAGAACCACAGATCGGCGTCGGGCAACGCCGAATGCAGCGCCTGGGCGGTCGCCACCGACACCAGACGCTCCTTGTTCGAACCGCCGAATAGAATGGTAATCCGCATCAGCTTCGCTTCCGCTTATCCGTCATTCCGAGATGCACCGAAGGTGCAGACCTCAGATGTGCAGTTGCACATCGGGGAATCCTTTTCCGTATCGCTTCGAGATTCCGGGTTCGCTCGCTTCGCGAGCGCCCCGGAATGACGCTCATGCCGGAACACCGATCCGCTTGATCTCCCAGTGTAGCTCAATTCCGGAATTTTCCCTCACCCGCGCGCGGACGGTCTCGCCGAGGGTTTCGATGTCATGGCCGGTGGCGTCGCCGGTATTGATCAGGAAATTGCAGTGCATTTCCGAGACCTGGGCGCCGCCGACGCGCAGGCCCCGGCAGCCGGCGGCGTCGATCAGCTTCCAGGCGCTGTTGCCGGGTGGATTCTTGAAGGTCGATCCGCCGGTCTTTTCGCGGATCGGCTGCGCGGTCTCGCGGTGGTTTTGCACCTCGTTCATCCGCGCGCGAATCGCCTCGGTCGCAGCGACCCGCCCGCGAAAGCGCGCGGAGGTAAAGACGATCGAGGGATCGACGCCGCTGTTGCGGTAGACGAATTTCATGTCGGCATTCGAAAATACATGCTTCTTGCCGTCGCGGCCAATGCCGGTGGCTTCGGCCAGGACGTCCCTGGTTTCCGCGCCGTTGGCGCCGGCGTTCATGCGCAGCGCGCCGCCGATGGTGCCGGGAATGCCGAAGAAGAATTCGAGCCCGCCGAGGTTACCGGCCGCCGCCGCTTCGGCCACGCGCTTGTCGAGCGCGGCGGCGCCGGCGCTGACGAACTCATCCTGGACAGCGGTTTCGCCGAAACCGCGCGGCGAAAGCCTGATCACCACCCCCGGCATGCCGCCGTCGCGCACGATCAGATTGGAGCCGACGCCGACGACGTAAACCGGCAGCTCGGCCGGCAGATGCTTGAGGAAATAAGCGAGGTCGTCCTCGTCGGATGGCGTGAACAATACCTGCGCCGGACCGCCGACTCGGAACCAGGTCAGTTCCGCGAGCGACTGGTTCGCCAGCAATCGCCCGCGCAATTCCGGCATCGCGGCTTTGAGATCGGGCGTGATGTCGGGAAAGGTCATGCTCTCCCACCAGAGCGTCTAATTTCGTTATGGCCGGGCTTGTCCCGGCCATCCACGTCTTGCAGTATTTCAGCATGGCAGGCCGCTACGTTTACATTCTGACCAATCGACCTAATGGCATATTGTACGTTGGCGTGACGAATGACCTCGTCCGCCGGGTGTTTGAGCATCGGTCTGGGTTCGTGGAAGGCTTCACCAAACGGTATGGGCTGAAGCGACTGGTCTATTTTGAAAAATTCGACGACATCCGTGATGCGATCCAGCGCGAGCATAATATGAAGCATTGGCCGAGGGCCTGGAAGGTCCGAAAGATCGTCGTTGACAATCCAAATTGGGACGACCTCGATCCGACGATAGCGCAATAAAGACGTGGATGGCCGGGACAGGCCCGGCCATGACGAGCTTAGGGACTGCGATCCCATCACCCCAGCGCCTTCAATTCGCCCGGCAGCGCGTAGGCCCACTGGGTGATGTTGCCGGCGCCGAGGCAGACGACGAGATCGCCGCGGCCGGCATGGCCGTGAACGAGGGCTGCAAGATCGCCGGCGTTCTGCAGCGGAATCACCTCGCGATGGCCGTGGGCGCGCAGGCCGAGCACGAAATGGTCACGGTCGATCCCTTCGATCGGCGCCTCGCCGGCTGGATAGACTTCGGCGACCACCACCGTGTCGGCGTCGTTGAAACAGGTGCAGAATTCCTCGAACAGGGATTGCAGGCGGGTGAAGCGATGCGGCTGCACCACGGCGATGATCTTGCCGTTGGTGGATTCCCGCGCCGCCCGCAGCACGGCTGCGATCTCGACCGGGTGATGGCCGTAGTCGTCGATGATGGTGACGCCGTTCCATTCGCCGGTCCGGGTAAACCGCCGCCGCACCCCGCCGAAGCCCGCGATCGCCTTGCGGATCATCGCGTCCGACAGCCCGAGCTCATGGGCGACCGCGATCGCAGCCGTGGCGTTGAGCGCGTTGTGCCGTCCAGGCATCGGCAGATGCAGATCCCCGATCTCGTGCGTCGCATCGGTCTTGCGATCGCGAAACGCGACCTTGAATTTCGAGCCGCCGCCCATCGGGACCAGATCGACCAGCCGCACGTCGGCCTGCGGGTTTTCGCCGTAGGTGATGATGCGGCGATCCTCGATCTTGCCGACCAGGCTCTGCACCACCGGATAATCGATGCACATCACCGCAAAACCGTAGAACGGCACGTTCTCGACGAAATTGCGGAATGCTTCCTGTACAGCGTCGAACGTTTTGAAGTGATCGAGATGTTCGGGGTCGACATTGGTGACGATGGCGACGTCGGCCGGCAGTTTCAAAAATGTGCCGTCGCTTTCGTCGGCCTCGACCACCATCCATTCCCCTGCCCCCAACCGGGCATTGGTGCCATAGGCATTGATGATGCCGCCGTTGATCACGGTCGGATCGAGTTCGCCGGCGTCGAGCAGGGCTGCGACCATCGAGGTGGTGGTGGTCTTGCCGTGGGTACCGGCGATGGCAACGCAGCTTTTCAGCCGCATCAGTTCGGCCAGCATTTCGGCGCGGCGCACCACCGGAATGCGCTGGGCGCGCGCCGCCAGCAGTTCGGGATTATCGCGCTTGATCGCGGTCGATACCACCAGCACATCGGCGCCGGCGACGTTTTCGGCCTTGTGGCCGACGGTGATGTTGATGCCCTTGTCGCGCAGCCGGCTGACATTGGCGCTTTCGGAGGCGTCCGACCCCTGCACGGTGTAGCCGAGATTGCACAGCACCTCGGCGATGCCGCTCATGCCGATGCCGCCGATCCCGACGAAGTGGATGGGTCCGATCTCGCGCGGCAGTCTCATGAGGCTGTTCCTGTCATTTGGCGTATTGGATGCCCCGCTTTCGCCGGGCATGACAAGGGCTTTTTCCGTCATTCCGGGGCGCTCGCAGGGCGAGCGAACCCGGAATCTCGAGATTCCGGATCAGCCCGCGGAGCCTGTCAGCGGGCGCGCATTCGCGCGACCCGTTGGCGGCCTGTCCGGAATGACGAGATGTCAGATTCCTGCCACTTTCAGCACCAGATCGGCCAGCCGTTCGGCGGCGTCGAGCCGGCCGACGCTGCGGGCGGCGGCGGCCATCGCGGTCAGGCGCTCCGGCTCGGCGGCGAACGCGGAGATTTCCGTGGCCAGCCGGTCCGGCGTGAAAGCGGCCTGCCTTATCCGGAGCGCGCCACCGGCCTGCTCCAGCACACCGGCATTGGCGAACTGGTCCTGGTCGATCGAGCCGGGCAGCGGCACCAGGATCGAAGGCCGGCCGATGGCGGCAAGCTCGGCGACCGTGCCGGCGCCGGAACGTGAGACCACCAGATGGTTGGAGGCCAGCCGCGCCGGCAGATCGGAGAAGAACGGCGCCAGCTCGGCCTTGATCCTGAGCCGGTCATAGACCGCGCTCACCCGCGCCATATCCTCTTCGCGCACCTGCTGGGTGAGGACGAGCCTGTTCCATAGCGCGGGCTCCAGGCGCTCGATCGCACCCGGTACGATATCGGCCATCACGCGCGCGCCCTGGCTGCCGCCGACCACCAGCAGCCGAAACGGCCCGGTCGATTCGGGCGAGGCATATTTCACCGCCGCAGCCGCCAGGATCGCCGGCCGCATCGGCGTGCCGACGGTGGTGGTTTTTCCCGAAAGCTGCGGATCGCGATCGAGCACGCCCGGCAGCGACGTCGCGATCGCGCTGACGCGGCCCGACAGGAATCGATTGGCGCGGCCGAGCACCGCATTGGCCTCGTGAATGATACCGGGCACACCCGACAACCGCGCCGCCAGCAGCGGCGGCAGCGTCGGATAACCGCCGAACCCGACCACGGCCTTGGGCTTCAACCGGCGCATCAGATTGAGCGAAA
>DATNMT010000005.1:0-3702 GCA_035602495.1 Bradyrhizobium sp. | reverse complement strand
CGCGAGCTGATCGGGATTGCGGTGCAGCGCCAACAGCCCGTTGCCGATCAGATTGACGGTGGTCTCGTGGCCGGCGCCGAACAGCAGAATGATATTGGCGGTCAGTTCCTCGTTGGAGAGCTTGCTGCCGTCTTCCTCGGCGTGCACCAGTTGCGTCGTCAAATCGTCGCCCGGGCTGCGCCTGCGTAGTTCAAACAGCTGCTGGAAGTACATCTGCGCCATTGCATTGGCGGCATTGCCCTGCTCGATTTCGGCCGGCGACATCGGCACCGGCTCGAGAACGCGCCCGCCATCACGCGAACTGGCGTAGAAAATCTCGCGATGCTCCTCGGGAATCCCAAGCATGTCGCAGATGATGGTGACCGGCAGCCGGAACGCGAAATCCTCGATCAGGTCCATGTGGCCCTGCGGCGCAACGCGATCCAGCGTCTGATCGACGATCTGCTGAATGCGCGGCCGCATGTCCTCGACCCGGCGCGCGGTGAAGGCCTTCACCACCAGGCCGCGCAAGCGGGTGTGGTCGGGCGGGTCCTGCTGCAGCATCCAGTGGCTCATGCTGCGGAAGATCGGCTGCTCCATGATTTGCGGCCCATAGCGCCGCTTGGTCCGCTCGATGTAGTCCTTGCCGAAGCGCTTGTCGCGCAGCACCAGGCTCGCCTCGGCGTGCCGGCTCGCCACGAACATGCCGAGCGGCGAGAGATGCATCGGGTCGGTGGTGCGCAGCCGCTCGTAATGCGGATAGGGATCGCGAATGAACTCCGGCGACAGCGGATTGAAAAGCGGCTCGGTCTGCGCGGTCTGAACATGCTCGTTCATGGCATCCTCGAAAGCGGTTGTCGCGCGTGAAGGCTCAGTTTCATCCGGATCGGACTGACGCGCAATCTAATGATTTGGCACTGATGATGTCAATACTGCTCCGCCGGCCATGCGGCAAGCCATGGATATGGTGGTCCGCGCCGGGATTGGTATTCCAATGCGCCGGCGTGGCCTGAGGAATTGTCTTGGACCTAGCCGGCGGCGGTTCCGGCGGGCACCCGATGCAACTGGCCGGCGACCGCGCGGATTTTTCCGGGCGAGGCCATCCAGATCGCGAAGGCGGACAGCGCGCTGACACCGATGCCGATGGCAAAGGCAAGCGTGTAGTTGCCGGAAATGTCATGCAGCAAGCCGGTGACCCACGGACCCGCGGCACCGCCTGCGAGCGCCGCCAGCATCACGGAGCCGAAGATGCTGCCGAAATGCGGGCCCTGAAAAATTTCCAGCACCACCGCCCCCATGATCGAGGTCAGGCCGTAGCCCAGCGCGCCCTGCGCCAGCACCATGAGGTAGATCAACAGCAACGTCGGAAAGTGCGCCAACGCGATCAGCGCCGCAAAGCAGATCGCAAAGCCGAGGCAGCTCGCGGTCCAGATCCATTCGCGTCCCACACGGTCGGAGAGATGTCCGAGCCAGATCTGGCCGGGTATGCCGAGCAGGCTGACCGCGCCCAGCGCCCAGACCGCGACGTTCGGGCTGAAGCCGATGTCGAGCAGAAATTTGGTCTGGTGCACCTGCACCGCGTACCAGATGTACAAGCCGCCGAAATAGCCGATCGCAATCCACCAGAAGCGCGCGGTGCGCAGCGCGCGACTCAAGGTCCAGTCGATGCTCGCCCAATCGGCATCGACCACATAGGACACCGGCTTGTTGGCGGCCGAAGGCGCGGCGTCGCCGTCGGGCTGCAGACCGACGTCCTCGGGACGCTTGCGTAACAGCAGGTTGATCGGCGCGAGCACGACCATGACCACGATGCCCATCGCCGTGCAGGCGGTGCGCCAGCCGGTCTGCTCGATCATGTGCTGCACCCAGGGCAACAGCGTCATCGAACCGATCCCGACGCCGGCGAAGGCCAGCCCCATCGCCAGACCGCGACGGCGGATGAACCAGTTTGGGAGAAACAGCGATTGACCGGAGTAGCCGAGACAGACGCTGCCGGCGCCGACCATGACGCCGATGGTGAGATACAGATGCCATGGCTGCGTCGTCAGCGGCGCCAGCAGCAGCCCTCCCCCCATCAACGCGACGCCGAGTTCCATCACGGCGCGCGGGCCGCCGCGATCCATCAGCCGGCCGATCAACGGGCTGACCGTGGCGGAGATCACAAAGCCGAACGAAAACGCGCCCGCGGTGACCCCGCGCTCCCATCCGAACTCGTCGATGATCGGCGGAAAGAACAGCGAGAACGCGGTGCGCGCGTTGACCCCGATCGCCATAGTGACGAACGTCACGACGACGATGATCCAACCGTAAAAAAAGGGAAGCCGCCTCTGAAATTGCACCGTCATTCCGGGGCGCATCGAAGATGCGAACCACGATGTGCAGTTGCACATCGGGGAACCTCGAGATTCCGGGTCTGGTCCTTCGGACCATCCCGGAATGACGGGGTCAGACTCTTTGCGTGTTGTCATTTTCAAATCCTGGCTCTGCGCGTCCAGCGATCGGCATTAATGGCGCCGATCGGAACAAGGCCCTTGATAATCGCTTCGACCTGCCCAACCGTTTCCAGTGACTGACTCTCGATCGCCGGCGGCGTCAACCCGCCGATGTGCGGAGTGGCTATGACATTCGGAAAGCTTGCCAGCTCCGATGTCGGCATCTGATCCCGGGCGCGGCCGACATCCATCGCTGCGCCGGCAATGCGGTTCTCGCGCAGCGCCGCGGCCAGTGCGGCCTCATCGACCAGATTGCCGCGGGACAAATTGATGAAGAACGCGTGCGGCTGCATCCGCGCCAGCGCCGCCTGCCCGATCAGATTTTCGGTTGCTTCATTGGCGACCGCCAGACAGACAACGAAGTCGCACTGTTCAAGCAGATCTTCGAGCGGAACGTGCCTGATGCCTTTCTCGCTCACCGTTGCAAAGGGATCGGCGACCAAAACCTCCATGCCAAGCGCCTTTGCGATTCCGGCAAGGTTTCGGCCGATGCTGCCGTAACCGATGATGCCAAGCCGGCTGCCGGCAAGCTGCCGCCCCATCATCACCTCGGGCATCCGTCCCGAATGATAATCCGCCGTCGTCCGCGAGATTCCGCGCGACAGGTCGACCAGGAAGCCCAGCGCGAGTTCCGTCACCGATGCCACGAAGCCGGGCCCGGCGCGCGTCACCAGTACGCCGGCCGCGCTGGCCGCGTCGACATCGATGTTGCGGATATCGACCGCGCATCGAACAAAGGCGCGCAGTTTCGGCAGCCGCCGAAAAATCTCGCCTGGCCCTTCGGTCAGGCGGTCGGCCACGATGATATCGGCATCGCGCGCCGCCTCGATCAGGCCGGCCGCGTTCAGCGCCTCGCCGGCTTCATGCAGGACGACCTGCGCCAGGGCTTGCAAGCCCCGCAGGCTGCGCTCGCCGTAATATTGCCGGCGGGCTTGCGGCGTGTGGGTCAAGAGGACTTTCAAAGTAAATGTCTCTCCCGTTCAATAGCCGAGCGCGCGCGGCAGCGCGGTGCTGATGCCGGGCACGAAGGCAATCACCAGCAGGCACATCAAAAGCAATCCGAGATAGCCTGATATCGGCTTGACGGTCTGTTCGATCGGCACGTTGCCGATCATGCAGGCGCCGTAAAGTCCGAGCCCGAGCGGCGGCGCGAACAGGCCGAGCCCCATCGAGATCACCAGCACCACGCCGAAATGCAGCGGATTGATCCCGAGCTGGACCGCGACCGGAA
>DATNMT010000614.1:0-10879 GCA_035602495.1 Bradyrhizobium sp. | reverse complement strand
CGTCGTGGTGGTGGCGCCCGAGGCGATGCGCGCCCTCGCCGAAGCCGCCTTCATGGACATCAATCATCTGCTCAGGCCCGCGCATTTGAAGCAGCTGGCGTCCATCCTGGCCGACCCGGAGGCCTCCGACAACGACAAGTTCGTCGCCTATGACTTCCTCAAGAATGCCAACATCGCGGCCGGCGGCGTGCTGCCGATGTGCCAGGACACCGGCACCGCCATCATCATGGGCAAGAAGGGCCGCCTGATCTGGACCGAGGGCGACGACGAAGCGGCGCTCGCCGAGGGCGCCCGCGACGCCTATCTCAAGCGCAATCTGCGCTATTCGCAGCTCGCGCCGATCTCGATGTTCGAGGAGAAGAACACCAAGAACAACATGCCGGCCCAGGTCGAGATTTTCGCCGAGGGCGCCGGCGACTACGACACGGCCTACAAGTTTTTGTTCATCGCCAAGGGCGGCGGCTCGGCCAACAAGGCGTTTCTATTCCAGGCGACGCCGTCGGTGCTGACCAGGGATCGCCTGCTGGCGTTCCTGAAGGAGAAGGTGCTGACCTTGGGCACCGCGGCGTGCCCGCCCTATCATCTCGCCATCGTGATCGGCGGCACCTCGGCCGAACTCTGCATGAAAACCGTAAAACTTGCTTCCGCGCGCTATCTCGACGCGCTGCCGACCCATGGTTCGGCCGACGGCAACGCCTTCCGCGATCTCGAGATGGAGCAGGAAATCCTGAAGATGACGCAGTCGCTCGGCGTCGGCGCGCAGTTCGGCGGCAAGTATTTCTGTCACGATGTGCGGGTGATCCGGCTGCCGCGCCACGGCGCCTCGTTGCCGATCGGGCTCGGCGTCTCCTGCTCGGCGGACCGCCAGGTGCTCGGCAAAATTACAAAAGACGGCGTCTATCTCGAGGAGCTCGAGCATAACCCGGCGCAGTATCTGCCGGTCCTGGAGCACGCGCTCGGCGGCGAGGTGATAAACATCGATCTCAACCGGCCGATGAAGGAAATCCTTTCGACGCTGTCACAACATCCGATCAAGACCCGGCTGTCGCTGACCGGCACCATGATCGTGGCGCGGGACTCCGCGCACGCCAAATTGCGCGAGCGGCTGGAAAAGGGCGAACCGCTGCCGGATTATTTCAAGAACCATCCGATCTATTACGCCGGTCCCGCCAAGACCCCGGAAGGTTATGCCTCCGGCGCGTTCGGCCCGACCACCGCGGGACGGATGGACTCGTTCGTCGACCAGTTCCAGGCCGCCGGCGGCTCGATGGTGATGCTGGCGAAAGGCAACCGCGCGGCCGCCGTGCGCGAGGCCTGCAAGAAGTACGGCGGCTTCTATCTCGGCTCGATCGGGGGAGCGGCGGCCAATCTCGCCGAACACTGCATCAAGAAGGTGGAAGTGGTGGAATATCCCGAACTCGGCATGGAAGCGATCTGGCGCATCGAGGTCGTGGATTTTCCGGCATTCATCATCATCGACGACAAGGGCAATGATTTCTTCAAGGAATTGAATCTGGGGTGAGGGGGCGGTGCGCTGCCGCCTCGTCATGGCCGGGCTTGACCCGGCAATCCATCCGCTTCGCAAGACTCTTCCGAAGAATGATGGATACGCGGGTCAAGCCCGCGTATGACGATCGAATATGTTGAAGCCGCGTTCGCCGGGACGACAATTGCCTACGCCCGCGTCGCCGTGAACGGAAAACTGCCCATCGGGCCGATGCCCATTTCGCCGGACATGCTGTCGCCGGAGACCTTGCCGGTGAAGGCGAGCGTCAGC
This sequence comes from Bradyrhizobium sp., assembly GCA_035602495.1. Taxonomy (GTDB): domain Bacteria; phylum Pseudomonadota; class Alphaproteobacteria; order Rhizobiales; family Xanthobacteraceae; genus Bradyrhizobium. Next base: position 9,102 of record DATNMT010000614.1, on the reverse strand, counting down.
GGCATCGGGTTGGTAATGGAGATCTTCCAGGCGACGTCGTCGCCGGCCACCGTGCCGTCGAAGATCTCGCCCGAATTGCCGTCCGCGCCTTGCGTCCCCGTCAGCGTGCCGCCCGAACTCTTCAGGCTCAGCGTCGCGTTGCGCTCGCCCATCGGCGTCGACATGGTGATGTTCCAGTTTCCGTCCACGGCCATTTCTGGGATCTCCTCAACGTTTCCTGGCAAAACCGGAATGGTCAGCTCGGGCGGCGGTATAGCGCATCCTGCAGCCCAGGCAACCGTGGCGCTGTTTCTTTGAAGCGTTTTATTCGCGCGAACCGGAATCCGCTTCGCGCTAAAACGCTTGGTCAGGCGCGGGCCGCCTGATCCGGTTGGTGACGAGAATGCGAAACGCGACATATTGCACGGCAAAGGCCGCGACCTTCGCCCCGACCGCGACCACCGACACATAGATCGCCCACAATTTGATGTCGCCGGTCGAGGCCACCGCGATGACGCCGAGGCCAAGCGCGAACATCAGGGCAGCCCAGGCATAGCCCGCAAGGGTAATGTAATCGGGGATGGTCTCGACCACGATCGGCGGCATGTAGCGCAGCATCCAGTCGCGCTTCAGCATGATGGCGCCGATCGCAAAATGCGCGATCGAGGGTTTTGCCAGCACGAAGCGGGGATCGTTGGTCAAAAGCGTCGCCGAGCCGAGCACGATCACCAGCGCCAGGCTCGCATAGGTCATGAAGCTCAGCGGCTCGCGCTTGACTCTGGAGTAGACGACCTGCGCCACCGCGCCCGCGATCGCCACCGATGTCGCCAGCACCACATTGTCGGTCGTGAGGTACGCCACCAGGAACACGATGGTGGAGAGGAAGTCGGTGGCGAGTTTGGCGAAAACGTCCTTCATCGTGGTGTGTTCCCCTGGGGCTTTTCGTCATTGCGAGCGCTTCTCTCCTCGCAACGACGATCTTACAGTCAGCTTGCGGAAGTGGCCGAAGTCGTAAATCGGGCGCGCTGACGTTCCGGATACCACTTGCTGAAAAACAGCGCGGAATAGCGGGCGGCGAAGGCGATCGCGAGCCCGGACCACAGCGGCAGGCCGGGTACGTAGATCATCAACACGTTGGATATCATCATCAGCACGAAGGCCAGTGCCCACACCAGGGTGATGATGACATTCGCCCGGAAGAAGTGCGGCAGTTTTGCCGTTTCGGCATCGACCATCTCGCGGGCATATTGCAGCGTGAACGGTTTGCCGATCGCGAGCGACAGCAGCGCGATCGCGAGCATGCCGGAATCCACCGTCAGCCGCACCGCCGATCCGCTCAAGCCGGCATCGACCATGGTGAGGTAGCCACCAAGCGCCAGGAACATGATGGCGGAGCCGGCGCCAAGCATTTTTATCGCGCGGCCGCGGAGGGCGTCATGGGCGATCACCGTCAGGCAGAGCGCGCCAGCCGCAAACAGGCTCACCGCCGCCGAGGTGAACAGCATCAGCGCCGCAAACGCGCCGTAGGGGGCAAGGATCAGGAAAATCATCATGGGGCGCCTCGCAAGGCAAATCTTTACAATGTCAAGATGAGCATAGGAGCGCCATGGTGGAGCGTCAAGCAAATCTTTACAGCGTCAACATAATGTGAGGAGAGAGACCGATGGACAATGATTGCAATGCCTTATTGGCTCCAAGTTGTCATTCCGGGGCGCGCGCGTAGCGCGCGAACCTGGAATCCAGAGATTGTGGGCGCGAGGTTCCGGGTTCGCGCTGGCGCGCGCCCCGGAATGACAGCTCACCCTCATGCCGCGGCGACCCAATTGCCATGAAAGCCGTCGGGCACGCGATGCCCGAGCTGCACCAGCGCGACCGGGCCTGCTTCCACATCGCCGGCGTTGAAGACGGCGAGATCGCTGCGGTTTTCACGCGCCCGCCAGACCGCGGCGAGCAGCCAGCCGTCGCCCTCGGTGGCGCCCTCGCGGCGGGGCACGAATACCGGCTCGGAGATGGTGTCACCGGCGGGGAGCAAATATTGGCCAAGCCGCGATCCCGCGCCGTTGACATGCACGATCCCGGACAGCGCGCCGAACATAGACAGCTCCGGATTGGCGCAGGCGTACCAGCCGTGATGGCTCACAAAACCGGCACGGCGGTCATCGATGCGCGGGAATTCGCCGGTCAGCTCATCGAGATAGGTCTGCGTGAAGCGGTCGGTATTGCCCGCGAGATCGAAGCTCCAGCGGCACAGCCGCGCGCGCGATTTCGCAGGATCCGTCGGCGAGCCGTCGGGGTGGTTGAACAATGGCGCTTCCTCGAACTGCATGACGTCGGCGACGATGCGGCTGTCTTCCTCCCATGCATTCATGACATGGAAGACATAGCAGCTCTCGGCGCGGAACCAGACGATGTCCTTGACTGAGCCCTGCCGCTTCATGACGCCGACATAGGCGCCTTTCTCGGGCTCCCAGGCATAGGGCGCCTGTCCGCGCATCGCGCGCTCCATGCTGCCGGTGATCGGCAGCACCGGAAACAGCAGGTGATTTTCGGTGACGATGAAATCGTGCACCATGCTGGCATAGGGCGCCTCGAAACGATCGAAACGCGTCACCACGCCCGCCGCATTGACGGATCCGAAGGAAAGGGCAGCGGTCAGGGGGCCTGCGGCATTATAGCCGAAGAACACCATCTCGCCGGTGGCCGGATCGATCTTGGGATGCGCGGTGAACGGACCGGCGATGGCGCCGTTATAGTCGCAGTAGCCGCGGCGGTTCAGCGTGCCCGGCTCGATCTCGGTCGGCATATGGCCCTCTTCGAGGGCGAGCAGGCGGCCGCTATGAAAGATGATGTTGGTGTTGGCGACGCCACCGTCTTGCGTGACATCGGCCGGCGTATCCGGCAGCTTGCGGCCAAAACCGCCGAACAGCGCGCGGCCGGCATCATGCTCGGCCTGCCATTTCGGGGTGCGGACCCAGCGATTGCGATAACTGGCCCGCCCGTTCTCGAGATGGAAGGCGTGCAGCATGCCGTCGCCGACGAACCAGTGCGCGCCGGGAGCCTCGAACTGCGGATTGGGGCCGTTGCGGTAGAGCGTGCCGTTGAGCTCGCGCGGCAGTTCGCCAACCACCTTGAGATACGGTGCGTCGCATTCCATCGGGATCGGCGCCAGATTGGTCCGCGCCGCTGTCGTCGCTGCTTCCTGCTGCATCTGGGGCTCCCTTGATTTTATCTTTACATCGTAAAGATGGGCATGGCGATCGTCAAGCGAAATCTTTACAGTGTCAAAATCGTGATCTATAAGGCGAAAATGGCAAGGAAAGCAGACACTGCCCCGCTCCGCCGAGCTCCAGGCGAGGCGGCTCGGCCGGCTCGAAAGCGAAGCGCGCCGCGCCGCGCCGCCGCGAGCCCGGACACGCCCTATCATCACGGCGCGCTACGCGCTGCGCTGCTCGAGGCGGCCGAGCGCGTACTCGAGCGCGACGGTCTGCAGGGACTGACGCTGCGCGCGGTGGCGCGCGAGGCCGGCGTCTCGCATGCCGCGCCAACGCACCATTTCGGCGACCTCACCGGACTCCTCAGCGAACTCGCCGCGATCGGCTTCCGCCAGTTCAATGCGGCGATGGTGGCGGCCGGCGCCACCGGCAATTCGCTGATCGAAAAGGCGCACGCGCGGGCGAAAGCCTACGTCGCCTATGCGCAAGGCCATCCCGGCATGTACTCGCTGATGTTCCGCACCGAGCGGCTCGATTATTCCAGGCCCTCGCTGCATGAGGCCGCGGAAGCATCGTTCGCGGGGCTTGCCGGTTCGGTCGGCGCCAACCGCAAGGAACAAATCTCCGGGCAGGGGCTATCGCTGGCGCAAGCCGCCGATATCGCCCGCGCCTGGTCGCTGGTCCACGGTTTTACGATGCTGCTGCTCGACGGCCGGATCTCCGACATCCTGTGCCGGCTGCCGGAGGGCACCGATGCCGCGACGCTGCTGGACGCGATGCTGAAGCGCGCGATCGGGCCGGTGCCGGGGGCGTAATTCAGCGCCGCGCCGCCATCTCCACGGCACGGCCGGCCTCGCCGATCACCTTCACCTCGTCCTTGCCGCAGTCGAAGTTGTGCGCGAATTGGTCCGCCGCCTTGCGGGCGAGCTCATTGGGATTGGGGTTGGCCTGGGCGTCGATATAGGCGACGTGGCATACGGGTCCGGGCGGCAACCGCGTCACCACCAGCATCGGGTTTGCGATGGGACGACCATCCTTGTCCTCATCGCTGTTGTCGGCGATATGCCAGCGCTGGATGATGGCAAAGGGCTTTCCGTTCGCCGTGCGCCATTCGACCGTCGTGGTGGTCGAGTTGAATGGACCGAACCTGGCCTGCGCCGCCGGCTCTTCGTCAGCGGCGGCGCGGTTGCGGCCGACCGAGACGGTTTCGCGCAAATCATCTTCGCTGACCACGACGACAAGCCCGGCCCTGCCGGGGCAGACCCTGATCGTGGAATCGTCGACGCCATTGCCGGCGCTGGTGACGCGGCAGTCTTTTGGGGCGGTCGATGTATACGAACTGCCGAATGTTTGGGCGCTTGCCGGCGCCATCAGGCTCAGATCGGCCGAGAGCATCGCCGCGACCGCGATTTTCAGCACGAGCCGCCTGCCGCGGGCGATATATGGCTGTGGAACGCGCGTCATCCGGCCGCCTCCATTGCTGGACCATGACTTCGACGCGCGCAATCTGGGGAAGGTTCAAGCAAACCGCGCGAAGGGCCTGACATTGGCGCGGAATCGTCATAGAACAGCGGCTTCGCGACCCTCTCTCACTAGCGTGCAGTTCCGTAACCGATCATGCCTGCCATTTCGTCGAAAAAACCCTATCGCATCGGCCGTTCCCGCACCGGACTCGGCCTCTTCGCCACCAAACCGATCAAGAAGGGCGCCAAAATCGTCCGCTATTTTGGTCCGCTGCTGGATTCCAAGAAGAAGAAGGACGACGCGATCGAGAACAAATATCTGTTCGAACTCAACGGCCGCTGGACCATCGACGGGTCGGTGCGCGAGAACGTCGCCCGCTATATCAACCACGCCTGCAAGCCGAACGCGGAATCCGACGTCATGCCGCGCAAGCGCAAGGTGGTGATCCGCGCCATCAAGAACATCTCGCCGGGCGAAGAGATCAACTACGATTACGGCACCGACTACTTCAAGGCCTACCTCAAGCCGATCGGCTGCAAATGCGACGCCTGCGAACAGAAGCGCAAGAAGAAGCGCGCCGAGGCGCGGGCGGAACGGCTGCGCCTGCAAGCCAAAGCCGAGAGGAAGGCTTTGAGGAAAGCCCAGAAAGCGGCGGCGAAGGCCGAAAAGCATCAGCAAAGGCTGAACGGCAAGGCCAATGGCGCCAAGTTGAATGGCAAGCACCTGAACGGGCACGGCGCAAAGTCCGCCGCCGGCAAGCTGATGGCGGCCAAATCCGGGATTTCGGTGAAGCCCTGGGGCAAGCAGGGCGGCGAAAGCCGCGCGGAGGTTGGGGTGCCCTCATAGCGAAGTCGGCAGGGCCTGGCCGCGGAAAGTTGCCGGGCGTTGCGTCGCCGCAAGCCCGGCAACCGGCCTCATTTCTGTCCCGCGGCGAACGGCTCGCCGATTTTGCGCAATCCGATATATTGCAGCTCGGCCAGCGCGCCGACGGCAATTGCCTGGGCCGCGACGGCGGCTTCGCCCAAAAGATTTGGCGTCACCGCGCCTGAGAACAGCAGCGCGATGCTGGCGAGCGTCCAGGAGGCATTGCCTGCGATCACGATCACCACCAGCGCCCTCGGCATCCGATGCCGCGTCCCGAGCCAGCCGACCAGGGCGGCATAGGCGATCAGGAACAGGCCGGTCTCGCGCAACAAAGCCTCGGGCAGGTCGAGGAGCGGCGCGAGCTCGTCGGCACCGAAAGTGAGAGCGTCGGCCGATACGCCGCTGAAGACGGCGTCGGCCAGCAACGCCCGGCGCAGGAAAAGGGATGGATGGATCATGGCAGTTCTCCTTCTGGCGGGGTGGACGGAAAAGCGATCAGGACGCCAGCCGGCGAAGCCGGTTGCGGAGCTGACGCAGCAGGCGGATCGGGCATAGCGTCCGGCCGACGCTGTTCTCGATGGTTTGCACATGGGCAAACACGATCGCGCCGGTGGTGTGCACCAGCGGCTCGGGCATGTTGAGGGTGCGCGCCAGCAGGCGGGTTGCCAGATCGAGCATCCACGGGATAGCGTCGGTTGCGGGAAGCTTGCGGGAAGGCGTGTTCATCGTCATCTCCTTTGACGGCGAAGATGACCCGGCCCGTTCCGCAATTCGATTACCTCGGACGTAATGGAATGCGTGAAATTCGCGTGGTAGATTTTCCGCCATGAACGCACAGACTGCCACGGCACGCGCCGACCGAACCAAGCCCGCCCATGTCGGCGATCACCTGCGGCAATGGCGGCAGCGCCGCCATCTCAGCCAGCTCGATCTCGCCGGCGATGCCGAAATATCGGCGCGCCACCTCTCGTTCGTGGAGACCGGCCGCGCCGCGCCGTCGCGCGACATGGTGCTGAAGCTCGCCGAACGGCTGGAGGTGCCCTTGCGTGAACGTAACGTGCTGTTGGTGGCGGCGGGTTATGCGCCGGCGTTTCCGCAGCGTCCGCTCGACGATCCCGCGCTGAAATCGGCGCGGGCGGCGATCGATCTGGTGCTGAAGGCGCATGAGCCCAATCCGGCGCTGGCCTATGACCGGCACTGGAACCTGGTCTCGGCCAACCGCATGGTCGCACCCTTGCTCGAGGGCATCCCGGAGCACCTGTTGGGCCAGCCCTTCAACATCCTGCGTCTGGCCTTCCATCCGGAGGCGCTGGCGGCGCGCACCGTCAATCTCGCCGAATGGTGCGGCCATCTGCTGGAGCGGCTGCATCGCCAGTGCGAGGCGACCGCCGATCCCGAACTGATGAAACTCTATTCCGAGTTGAAGGCCTATCGGATCCCGGCGCGGTCGGCGCCGCTGTCATCGGACAATGTCGCGATCCCCTTCAAGCTTCGGATGGACGGCGCGGTCCTGAGCTTTATTTCCACCACCATGATTTTCGGCACGCCGGTCGACATCACGCTGTCCGAACTTGCGCTGGAGACCTTCTTTCCCGCCGACGAATTTACCGCCGAGCGGATACGGGCGATGGCGGCTGGTCTCCAATAGCGCCTTGCCGATGCTCGGGTTGGCGCTTATTTCTGGGACTTCCGCAAGCGAGGAAGCCGCCATGACCACCTTAAAACCGCTTCAGATCGACATCGTTTCCGACGTGGTGTGTCCGTGGTGCTATATCGGCAAGCGCCGGATCGAGAACGCGCTGGCGCTGACGCCGGATGTGCCGGTCGAGATCCACTGGCGGCCGTTCTTTCTCAATTCCTGGGTGCCGCGCGAGGGCATCGGCCGCGACGAATACCTCACCGCCAAATTCGGCTCACCCGAGGCGTACAAGGGCATCGCCGGCCGCGTCGTCGCCGCCGCCAATGAAGAGGGCCTCAGCTACCGGCCCGATCTGGTCCGCCGCCAGCCCAACACCATCGATTGCCACCGGCTGATTCACTGGGCCGAGGCGCAAGGCAAATCCGCCGCCATGAAGCAGCGGCTGATGGAATTCTATTTCCGCGACGGCGGTGACCTCACCGACACCGATGTGCTGGTGCAGGCGGCGGCCGATGTCGGGCTCGATGCCGACGATATCCGCAGGCGCCTTGCCACCGACGAAGATGTCGATCTGATCTCGGCGCAGGCGCAAGAGGCGTCCGACAAGGGTATCTCCGGCGTGCCGACCTTTGTGTTCGCGCAGAAATACGCGGTGTCCGGTGCGCAGCCCGCCGAACAACTCGCCCGCGCCATCCGCCAGGTCTCCGCCGAAGTGAACGCGCAGGCGGCGGAGTAGGGGATTGGCGAAAGGTCGTCATGCCCGGGCTTGACCCGGGCATCCACGTTTTACGGCACAAAGGCAAGAAAGACGTGGATGGCCGGGTCAAGCCCGGCCATGACGGCTCATGATTTCAGCGATGGCCGCGGATCGCGCGAACCGCGCGACGCGCGATTTCCCGAGTCCGACCGCGTAGCATCATCGCCGCGACAATCAGCGCCACGACCGGATCGTTCTTGCGCAGCGGAATTGCCACGTCGCCGATCGCAAAGCGTCCGCGCCAGATCGGATTGATCATCGGATGATCGGCGCCGGCGGTGGAGTCGGCGGTGGCGATCGCGGGATCGGCGCACAGATGCCGGGTCAGGTCGAGCGTCAGCTGCACGCCCGGCGAAAATCTCGCAAAACGCTCGTCGATGCCGAGCTTGAAATAAAACGCGCGGTCCTGATGCCGCAGCACGATCGCCGCCGCAACCGGCGCGATGCCGGCGCGCACCGTCACGATTTCGCACTGGCCGCTCTCGGCGAGCGCGACGACGGCGCGCCGGATGAAGCCGGCGTCGCCCTCGTGCTGGATCAGCGCGGTGCCGCGCTTGCCTTTCCAGCCGCTGGCTTCCAGCCGCAGGAAGTTTTCGATCGCGGCCGCGACCTCTTCCGGCGTCCGCGCCACGTCGAAGCGGATGTCGCCGTGTTCGGCGAGCCGGTGGCGCTGGCGGCGCAATTCCTTGAGCTTCTTGGTGCCGAGCGCCTCGCGCAGCAATGCATCGGCATCGCGGGTCGCGTTCAGGCAGGCGCGAAGGTGAGATTGCAGCACGTGCGGACGCAAGCCCTGTTGCCGCAACACTTCCGCAAACGCCTTCATGGCGGCGCCGTGGAGCGACACGTCGCGCAGGATCAGCGCATGGGCGCCGGCTTTCCGCGCTTCTTCCAGCAATCGCGCCGCGGCGCTGAACGCCAGGTCGCGGTCGAGCAATGGCGTGCACAGCGTGCCATAGGGGTGCCCGCTCACCAAAGCGGGCAGCGGAATCCGGTAGGCGCGCCACATCGAAACGACGGGCATCAGCCCGATCAGGCGCGCCGCGCCGTCTGGCGCGCCATCGCCTGGCGCGCTCAGCGCCGACACGCCGGTGCGGCCCCGCGCCGAGGCGTTCACCGCCAGTTCCCAGCCGGGCAGGTAATAGCCGTTCGGCTCGACCGCGCGTTCGGCAAGCCGACGCCACTGGCTT
>DATNMT010000587.1:0-13028 GCA_035602495.1 Bradyrhizobium sp. | reverse complement strand
GAGACGACGTCGGGATGGCGCAGCACCGCCATGGATTCGCCGTCCGCGATGCGGCGTCCGAAATTGAGCACGGTGATGTGCTGGGCGGCTTCACTCACCAGCGTCATGTCATGGTCGATGATCAGGATGGTCAGGCCCTGGGCGGCGATTCGCTTGAGCAGTTCATGCAGTTCGAGCTTCTCGCTCGAGTTCAGCCCGGCCGCGGGCTCATCGAGCAGCAGCAGCGTCGGATTGGCGGCGAGCGCCCGCGCGATCTCGATCAGCCGCTGATGGCCATAGGAGAAGCTGGAGATCAATTCATTGGCGCGGCTGCCCAGGCCGACAAACGTCAGCGCCGACATCGCGCGCTCGTTGAGCGCGTCTTCGCCATGGCCGACCAGCGCGTTGCCGGGCCGTTCGGCGCCGATCACGACGTTCTCCAGCGCCGTCATCGAACGGAACAGCCGGATGTTCTGGAATGTGCGTCCGAGACCCGCGGCCGCGCGTTGGTGCGGCGGCATCTCGGTGACGTCGGTGCCGTCGAGCACCACTTTGCCCGCGGTCGCCTTGTAGAGGCCGGAGAGCACATTCAGCGTCGTGGTCTTGCCGCTGCCGTTCGGCCCGATCAGCGCGTGCACGCCGCCGCGCCGGACCGCGATATCGACCTCGTCGACGGCCTTCAGTCCGCCAAAATGCTTGGAAAGGCCTTTGACTTCGAGCACATTGTCGCCGGCGACCGCAGCCGGCGCGAGCCGAAGCGCCGGGCCCGCGCCACGCACTTTCGCCTTGGCGCGCCAGCGCCCGGTCGCAAGGTTGAAAAATCCCCAGATGCCGTCGGGCATATAGCGGATGATGAGGATCACGGAGAGACCGTAGATCGCCAGATAAAGCCCGGGAACGCTTTTGAGAAACCGCAGCCATTCCGGGATCAGGATCAACAGGCCGGTGCCGATCGCAGACCCTATCGGCGAAGCGACACCGCCGAGCAGCGACATCGTCAGGAACACGACCGACTCGGCGAAAGAGAACTGATCCGGGCTGACATAGGCAAAGCCGCCCGCGAACAGGCCGCCGGCCAAGCCGCCAAGCACCGCGCTGAGCGCAAAGGCCGAGACTTTGGTGCGGAACACATCGATGCCGACGACACCGGCGGCAAGCTCGTTGTCGCGCACCGCGCGCATCGCGCGTCCGAGCCGCGTGTCCGAAAGATGCCAGACGACATAGCCGACCAGCGCCAGCATGCCGACGCAGAACGCCAGATAGGATTGGGCCGATTGAAACAGCGCCGGCCGGCCGATATTCGAGACGCCGTCCGGCCCATGGGTGAGCCAGATGGTGTTGATCATGACCAGCGTGACGATCTGCTGGAACGAGATCGTCACCATGGCGAGGTAATGACCGCCGAGCCGCAGCGTCGACATGCCGAGCAACGCGCCGGCCAACAGCGCAATGATGCATCCGCCAACAAGGCAGAACCAGTAACTGACATGGTAGTCCGACGTTCCGATGCCGACGGCGTAGGCGCCCAAACCGAAAAACGCCGCCTGCGCCAGATTGATCTGGCCGCACAGCCCGAGCACCACCGAGAGACCGAACACCGCGATCGCAAACGTCGTCGCTTCCATCAGAATGTTGAGGATATAGCCGTCAAACTGAATCGTCGCGGCCAGCGCAACCAGGACCGCGGCGCCGATGAAATACGGCAAGTGACGCAGCAACAGTGGTTTTGCCCGCGCGGCGGACACAGCCATCGGCATGTTCTCGCTGGGCGCGCTCATGCTTTCTCCGCGACGCGTTCGCCGAAGATACCTTGCGGCCTGAACACCAGAAACAGCACCAGTACGAGAAACGCAAAACCGTCCTTGTAGGGAACGGAAATATAGGCAGCGCCAAAGGTCTCGATGATGCCGAGCGCCAGCCCGCCGATGATGGCGCCGGCGACGTCGCCGAAGCCGCCGATGATGGTGGCGGCAAACGCCTTCAGCGCAATGGTCGAGCCCATCTGGATCGAAACGAACAGCACCGGCGCCACCAGGATGCCGGCGAGACCGCCGAGCACCGCCGAATAGATGAAGGTGATCATGATCATGGTGGAGACGGAAATGCCGAGCAGCGAGGCCATCTCCTTGTCCTGCGAGGTCGCCTGCAGCTTCTTGCCGAGCATGGTGTGTTCGAAGAACCAGTAATTGAAGATCACCAGCACGATCGTCACCGCGATGATCAGAAGATACTGGCTGTCGAGATAGACCGGCCCGAGCTGGATGCCCGGCGTCTCGAACCAGCCCTCCAGCACCTGCGGCTGCGGGCCGTAGATCGCGAGCACCGAATTGGCGAGCAGAATCGAGGCGCCGATGGTCGCGATGATCACCGGCAGGAAGGTGCGATGACGCAGCGGATAATAAACCCCGAGATTGAAGATCGCGCCCAACAGCGCCATGCCGGCCAGCGCCAGCAGGAACGACAGCCAGTACGGCCAGCCGAGATCGACCGCGAACACCACCATCAGATAGGCGGCCACCATCGAGAATTCGCCTTGCGCGAAATTCACCACATTGGTGGCGCGGAAGATCAGCACGAAACCGAGCGCGACCAGCGCATAGACCGCGCCGATGCCGATGCCCGTGAACAACAATTGCAGTGCGAGATCCATGAATGGGCTCAGGTCTGGAAGAAGCTGCGAGCCGGTGCCGGCTCAAGAATTGGCATGATGGACTTTCGACGGCCGGCGGCCAGGCGGCGCGACTGACAAAACAACCTCCGGATCGAAAACGCGCCGGCCCCTCCTTGACCAGGAGGAGCCGGCGGCGCGATCAATCGTTGAAGTCAATGTGCTTGTCGTAGACGATCGTCCCCTTCTCGTTCCGCACGACGTTGTAGCCGTGCAGACCGTCGCCGTTGGCGTCGAAATTATATTCGCCTTCGGCGCCGGCGGTTTTCTTGATGGAAAGGATCGCCTCGCGGATTTTTCCGGGATCGGTCGAGCCGGCCTTGTTGATTGCCGCCGACAGGATGGTGACGGCATCGTAGGGCCAGGCGCTCTGGTTGTCCGGCGCGGTCTTGTAGGCTGCGCGATAGGCGGTGCCGAAGGCTTTTGACGCGGCGCTCGAATCTTCCGCGTAGTCGGCGACGCCATAGGTGCCGAACAGCGCGGGACCTGCGAGCTTGGTCGAGGACACCGCCACCACCGAGGGCGAACCAACCCAGGGAATGTTGACGCCGAGCTGGCGCAGCTGGCGGGCGAAGATGCCGAGGTCGTTCTCGAAGGTGAAATAGGTGCCGAGCACATCGGCGCCGGACTGTTTTACGGCCAGCACGACCGGGGTGAAGTCCTGGCTCTGGTTGGCGTAGCCCTGATCGAGCACCGCGGGCGTCCCGAGTTTTGTCAGTGCGTCGGCGAGCGCCTTGCCGCCGGCGGTCCCGAACGCGTCGGTCGAGTGCACGATCGCCCACTTCTTCTTGCCGAGCGTTTTGACGCCGTAGTCGGCGATGACACGGCCGGAATAGCTGTCATTGGGGCGGAAACGAAACAGCCATTGGTTGCCCATGTGGGTGAGCGCCGGATCGGTGCCGCCGATCATCACTGGCTTGCCGAGCTTGAGCACATCGGGTGCCATCGCATGCACCTGGGTCGAACGGATCGAGCCGAGAAATCCGACGATGTCCGACTGCGCGGCCAGTTTCGAAAATGCCAGCACGATGCCGGGATTGGTTGTCTGGTCGTCCTCGATCACGAGTTCGACCTGCTTGCCGAGTACGCCGCCGGCCTTGTTGACCGCAGCGAGCGCGAGCTTGGCGCCGTTCTGCGCCCAAAGGCCCTGCTCGGCCGCGGGACCCGTCGCCGGCACGCACATGCCGATCTTGATGGTCGCACCCTGTGCCCGCGCGCTGCCGATCACGTAAGGTGCGGTAATACCAACGGCCAGACCAGCCGCAAAATCGCGTCTCGTAAGCTTCATCCAATCCTCCCTGAGGCCGGGCTTCATTGTCGGCCTTTCTTGATGTTTGCAGTCCCGAGAGGACGCGACACCGAGCGCGTATCTACGGACTCTCCGCTCCGGAGTAAATTGATATCGCAGTGATTTCGACTAACGGCGCAGACGCGCCTCCACGTTTGCCTTGTTAACCCCCGCGGGCCTGCTCAAACAACATGCATCATTAGCGAGCTATGCGTCCTATCCGCAGCATCATGCAAATTTGCGCTCACTCGAATTCGCCAACCTCGGCACTTGCTGCGTCGCCGATGCGCAACTCGGCAAGGCTGCCCTCCAGGGCATGCAGCATCTCCTGCAGTTCGGCGAGTTTGCGCGCGCCGTAGCGTTTGGTGATCGCTGCGTAGATCGCCTCCGATGACGGCGCGACCGTCTCCATCAACTTCACGCCCCTGGCCGAGATCGATACCAGTCCGCGGCGCTGATCGGCTTTCGCTATCCGGCGTTCGATCAGGTGACGCGCCTCGAGATCGCGCAGAATCCGGGAAAGGCTTGGGCCTAGCAGAAACGCGACCTGGGCCAGTTCCGTGACCTCGATCGTGTCGACCGCGGCCAGCGCGCGCAATATCCGCCATTGTTGTTCAGTCAGGCCATAGCCGCGCAGCGAGGCGCGGAAATGCCGCATCACGGCTTCGCGCGCACGCAACAGCGACATCGGCAGCGAACGCGAGAATTCGCGCATCGGCACGCGCCGGGCAGGCTTTTTGCTGGGCGATTTCTTCTCCGCCATGATCCCTCGGCGACCGTCCCGATCAAATCGGCAACGCGGTGCTTTTGCATCGCAACAAAAGCGAATTCGGTTTGATCCGATAAATTTAACATGTTAATCAACTTTCCGCACCCCGCTTTTTGCGTTTGGCCGACCTCATGGCTCTGACCAAAGACGATATCCGTCTTGCCGCCGAGCGGCTGAATCAGGCGGAAAAGACCCGGAAACAGATCCGGGATCGTTCATGCGCCCGATCGAAACCCGCAAAGGCGACACGATCCAGGCCGATTATGGCGCCTACGGCTCGGTCAGCTGTTACGCCTGACGTCGATCGGAACAACAATTGGGAGGCCGGAAATGCCGCATTTCACGCTTGAATATTCCGCCAATCTCGATGCCCGCGTCGATATCGGCAAGGTCTGCGAAGTCGTCCGCAAGGCCGCGGTGGAAACCGGGATCTTTCCGCTCGGGGGGATTCGGGTCCGCGCCATTCGCTGCGAACATTATGCGATTGCCGACGGCAATCCGCAGTTCGGTTTTCTCGGCATGGTGCTGCGGCTTGGCGAGGGGCGCGATCTCCCAACCCGCAAGCAAGCGGGCGAACACATTTTCAAGGTGCTCTCGTCCCATCTCGATCCGGTTTTCGCCGGGAGCAAATTCGCGCTGTCGTTCGACATGCAGATCAACGACAAGGAAACCAGCTGGAAGCGCAACAACATTCACGAGGCGCTGAAAGCGGAGGTTCCGAAAACGGAGGCCGCGCATGGATAAGGCCACGCCGAATGCCGATATCTTCCAGGCCAACCGCGACCGCGCCGCGCCGCTGCTCAAGCAATTGAGGGTCGACGGCATCGGGCACATGATCGGCGGCAAGATCGTGCCGTCGATCTCGGGCAAGACGTTCGAGACCAGATCGCCGACTAACGGTTCGGTGCTGGCCAGCGTCGCTCGCGGCAGCGCGGAGGACATCGGCCGCGACGGCGGCAATTATTCATTCGACTTCTACATGGAAACCAAGCACGCCTCGCTGGCGCGAGGGACGCACAAGATTCAGAGCCTGGGAATATAACAACAGCCGTCATTCCGGGGCGATGCAAAGCATCGAACCCGGAATCTCGAGATTCCCCGATGTGCAATTGCACATCTGAGGTCTGGTGCTAACGCACCATCCCGGAATGACGGACTCAATCAGGAAATCGCATGCCCGTTCCGCAACACGTCTTCGACCCGCCGTTCAACATCATCCGCTGCAGCCATGTCGTGCTCGACGTGGTCGACCTCAATGCGAGCCGCGAATTCTACGAACATACGGTTGGCCTCCACGTCGAGGATCGCGACGACAAGGCAGTGTATCTGCGCGGCAGTGAGGAGCACCAGCATCACTCCCTGGTGCTGCGCAAGGCGGCAACAGCCGCCTGCAACCGGCTCGGCTTCAAGGTCGGCAACGAAAACGATCTCGACAAGGCGGCCGCGTTCTTTTCGGAAAACAGCATTGCCTACGCGTTTGCGGAAGCGCCGTTCCACGGCCGCACGCTGCAATTCACCGACCCGTTCGGCTTCCATATCGAACTCTATGCTTCGATGGAGAAGCGTCCGCACCTCTTGCGCCGTTACGACCTCTACAAGGGCTGCCACCCGCAGCGGCTCGACCACTTCAACGTGTTCGCGGCCGAGGTGCAGGATACCGTCGATTTCTACGCCCGATTGGGTTTTCGCCTCACCGAGTATGGCGAGGAGGACGGGCCGAACGGCCGTATCGCCGCGGCCTGGATGCATCGCAAGGGCAATGTGCACGATTTCGCCATCACCAACGGCAAAGGCCCTCGCCTGCACCACTTTGCCTATTGGGTGCCGACCGCGATGAACATCCTGCACCTCTGCGACGTGATGGCCTCCAGCGGTTTTCTCAAGAACCTCGAGCGCGGCCCCGGCCGCCACGGCATTTCAAATGCGTTCTTTCTGTATGTCAGGGATCCCGACGGTCATCGCCTGGAGTTCTACACCAGCGATTACTTCACCGGCGACCACGACCACGAGCCGCTGCGCTGGTCGTTGAAGGATCCGCGGCGGCAAACGCTGTGGGGGGCGCCGGCGCCGCGCTCCTGGTTCGAACAGGGATCGCCGTTTCCCGGACAAGCCGTCCGCGAGCCGCTGTTTGTCGCTGATGTCACGATCGCGGATTAGGGGTACGGTTCGAATGCCGTGCGGTTACCAATGGGGCTATCATGAAGAGGCATTCGCTCGCCGCGGCGGCATTGATGCTGGGCCTTGCGCTCGAGATATCGCCGGTGACTGATCTTCAGGCCGCCGAACTCAGAATTTTGGCGGGCGGCTCGCTGATTGGCCCGCTGAATGAACTCGCGCCGCAATTCGAGAAAGTTTCGGGCCACACGCTCGTCATTCACTTCGATTCCACCCCGAACCTGATCAAGCAGGCCACGTCAGGCGCGCCGTTCGACGCCGCGGTGGTGCCGGTCGATGTGTTCAAGGATGCCGCCGCGAAGGCCCGCTTTGTCAGCGGCCCCACGATCGATATCGCCCGCGCCGGTTACGGCGTTATCGTCCGATCCGGCGCGCCGAGGCCGGACGTCGGCACGCCGGAGGCGCTGAAAAAGACCCTGCTCGACGCGCCATCGATTGCCTTCGTGCCGGAGAGCGCGGCCGGCGCCTATGTCCTGAAAGTCTTCGACCGGCTCGGCATTGCCGAGGCCATGAAAGCCAAGACCATGGCGCAGACCATGCCGGCCCAGATCGCGCCAGCCGTCGCCAGGGGCGAAGCGGCGCTTGGGGTGTTTCTCATGAACGTGCTGATCGCGCCCGGCGTCGACCTTGCCGGCGCATTCCCCGCCGAGCTTCAGCAGGAACTGGTGTTCTCGGCCGCCGTGGCCGCGGACAGCAAGCAAGCCGAAGCGGCCGCGGCGTTCGTCCGTTTTTTGATTACTCCCGCCGCCGCAGCCGTCATCAAGGCCAACGGCATGACCCCCGGCTAAGGCACCGTAGATCGTTATCGGAATTTCACATGAACCCACACCGCATCGCGACCTTCGCCGTCGACGGCTCGATCAAATACGGCGCCGTGGTCAAAAGCGGAATCGTCGACCTCTCGGCGCGCTTCGGCAAGGACTATCCGACGCTGCGCGAAGCGATCGCCGCCGGCGCGCTGACGTTGCTCGGCGAGGAAGCCGAGCGCCGCGCGCCCGACCATTCGCTGGACGCCATCACCTGGCTGCCGCCGATCCCGGCACCGGAAAAGATCATCTGCATCGGCGTCAATTATCCCGATCGCAACGCAGAATATAAAGACGGCCAGGACGCCCCGAAATATCCGAGCATGTTCATGCGCACGCCGCGCTCCTTCGTCGGCCACAACACGCCGTTGGTGCGGCCGGGCGCGTCCACGCAGCTCGACTACGAAGGCGAAGTGGTGCTCGTGATCGGCAAGACCGGCCGCCACATCCCGGAGACCGCGGCGCTGGATCACATCGCCGCGGTCACACTCTGCAACGAAGGCACCATCCGCGACTGGGTCCGGCATGCGAAATTCAATGTGACGCAGGGCAAGAATTTCGACTCGACCGGCAGCCTCGGCCCCTGGCTGGTCCCCTACACCGATGAATCCCAGATCGCCGACATCCGGCTGACGACGCGGGTCAATGGCGAGACGCGGCAAGACGACCGGACCGGGCGGTTGATCTTCGGCTTCCGCTATCTGATCAACTATCTCTCGACTTTCACGACCTTGGCTCCCGGCGATGTCATCGTCACGGGAACGCCGACCGGCGCCGGCGCGCGGTTCGATCCGCCGCGTTACCTTAAACCCGGCGATGTCGTCGAGGTCGAAGCCGACAATATCGGCGTGCTGCGCAATGGCGTGATCGACGAAGTTCTCTAACACCGGCCCGCGAAGGATTGGATAACGTCATGAGTTCAGCTACCGGCGGTGAGGCAATCGTCAGCGGCCTGGTCGCGCATGGCGTCGATACCGTGTTCGGCCTGCCCGGCGCGCAGATCTATGGTCTGTTCGACGCGTTCCAGCAGGCGCAATTGAAGGTGATCGGCGCGCGCCACGAGCAGGCCTGCGGCTACATGGCGTTCGGCTACGCGCGCTCGAGCGGTAAACCCGGCGTGTTCAGCGTGGTGCCCGGCCCGGGCGTGCTCAACGCGGGCGCTGCGCTGCTCACCGCGTTCGGATCGAACGAGCCGGTCTTGTGCCTGACCGGACAGGTGCCAACGCAATTCCTCGGCAAGGGCCGCGGCCATCTTCACGAAATGCCGGACCAGCTTGCGACGCTGCGGACCTTCGTCAAATGGGCCGAACGCATCGAATATCCGGATAACGCGCCCGCGATGGTCAGCCGCGCGTTTCAGGAAATGCTATCGGGACGGCGCGGGCCTGTCGCACTGGAAATGCCCTGGGACGTGTTCACGCAGCGCGCCGAGATCGGCGCCGCAGGGGTGTTCGATCCCTTCCCGGCGCCACGGCCCGATCCAGACCGGATCAGATCAGCCGCAGCGCTGGTTGCCGGCAGCAAGACGCCGATGATTTTCGTGGGCAGCGGGGCGATTCACGCCCGCGAGGAAATCCTTGAGCTTGCCGAGTTGATCGACGCGCCGGTGGTGGCATTCCGCAGCGGCCGCGGCATCGTCAGTAACGCGCATGAGCTTGGGCTGACCATGGCGGCGGCCTACCGGCTGTGGCCGCAGACCGATCTGATGATCGGAATCGGCACCAGGCTGGAATTGCCGACCATGACGCGCTGGCCGTTTCGCCCCGACGGCCTCAAATCTATCCGTATCGATATCGACCCCTCGGAGATGCGACGATTCACCCCGGATGCCGCCGTGATATCGGATGCCAGGGCCGGCACGCGCGAGCTGCTCGCGGCGGTTCGAAAGGCCGGCTACAAAAAAGCCAGCAGCCGCCGCGCCGCCATCCGCGAGGCCTCGGCGGCGGCGCTGCAGCAAATCCAAAAAGTCCAGCCGCAGATGGCTTATCTGAACATCCTGCGCGAGGTGCTGCCGCATAACGCCATCGTCACCGACGAATTATCGCAGGTCGGCTTCGCCTCCTGGTACGGTTTTCCAATCTACGAGCCGCGTACTTTTATCACGTCCGGTTATCAGGGCACGCTGGGCTCGGGTTTCCCGACGGCACTCGGCGCCAAGGTCGCCAATCCCGATCGGCCGGTGGTCGCCATCACCGGCGACGGCGGCTTCATGTTCGGCGTGCAGGAACTGGCGACCGCGGTGCAGTTCAATATCGGCGTGGTCACGCTGGTGTTCAACAACAACGCCTATGGCAATGTCCGGCGCGACCAGCGCGAGCGTTTCGACGGCCGCGTGGTGGCGTCCGACCTGGTCAACCCGGATTTCGTCAAACTCGCGGAATCCTTCGGCGTTGGAGCTGCGCGCGTGACATCGCCGGACAACTTTCGTCCCGCGCTGGAGAAGGCGCTGGCCGATGGCGGGCCATATCTGATCGACGTCGAAGTGCCGAAGGATTCGGAAGTCACGCCATGGACGTTCATCCATCCTGCGAAACCGTAGGCACGTCGAACCCCACCCGCCCGCCGCGCTAAGGCGAACTCAGCGCGCCTTGCGGAATGTCAGATTGATGCGTTGCCGGCCCAACAGGGCATGCTCGCCGTCGGCGAGCGGCGCAACGCCGTGAAAGAAGAGCCGGGTCGGCCCGCCCCATACCACGACATCGCCATGCTGTAGCCGAAAGCGGCGCGGCTTGTCGCTGCGTTTCATTCCGCCGAACAGGAAGATCGCAGGCAGCCCGAGCGAAACGGAAACGATCGGCGCGCTGAAATCCGTCTCGTCCCTGTCTTGATGCAGGGACATCCTGGCGCCGGGCTCATAGTGATTGACCAGGCAAGCATCCGGCGCGAAGCCATCAAAGCCCGCTCTCGCGGCTGCCTGCCCGGCCAGCTCACAAAACGACCCCGGCATCGCCGGCCATGGTTTTGCGGTTTCGGGATCGTTGGCGTCGTAACGGTAGCCGCCGCGATCGGTGACCCAGCCATAACGGCCGCAATTGGTCATCGCCACCGACATCTGATGGCCACCTGGCGTTACCATGTGGCGAAACGGCGCCTGCGCGGCAATTTCGCGTAGCGCCGCGATCAGCTCGGCTTCAACCGATTGCGCGAATCCGCGCAGCAGCACGGCGCCTTCCGCCATCACCTCCCGCGAGGGCTGGACATCGGCAACGTTTTCGAACAAATCCGCCGTCACGAGGGCTCGCACTCACTTTGCATCGTGGAAGATCACACCAAGCGTGTGGCGATGGCCGGAACGGATCCGGCTCACGCCATGGCGCAGATTAACGCGGTAGGTTCCGCGTGTCCCGGCGACCGGCCTGTGGTGCACGGCAAATGCCACCGCGTCGCCTTGGGCCAGCGGCGCCACTTCGGGGCGCGACTGCATGCGCGGCCGCTGTTCGGTCAGGACGAATTCACCGCCGGTGAAATCACGGCCGGGTTCCGACAACAGAATCGCAACCTGCAGCGGAAAAACGTGTTCGCCATAGATATCCTGATGCAGGCAGTTGTAATCGCCTTCGCCATATTGCAGCAGCAGCGGCGTCGGCCGGTTCTGGCCGGCGGCATGGCATCGCTTCAGGAACGCGTCATGGCCCTCGGGGTAACGGATATCGATGCCCATGGCTTCGTTCCAGCGGTTCGCCACGCCGCGAAGCTGCGCGTAAAGGACGGGGCGCAATTCCGCGATCACTTCGGGCAGCGGATAGGCAAGATATTTGTACTCGCCGCGCCCAAAGCCGTGGCGGCCCATGACGATCCGGCTGCGGAAATGGTTGTCGTCCGGATAGAGCGCGGCCAACGCGCGGCACTCATCCGGCGAAAGCAATCGCTTCAGCACCGCGCAGCCCTGCGCGTCGAGATCGCTCGCGGCCTGCCTCCAGTCGATGGCGTCGACGCGCGCGGCGATGTCGGTGGGTGGTAGCGGATGGGTGAGATTTTTTGCAGCTGATTTCATGGCGGAGATTTTCGCAAATCGGCACGTCTTGCGCCACCCGATTTCCGGCGAACGCGGGCGCGGACCTAACCTCTCCCCGCTCTGCGCGGGGAGAGGTCGGAACCGGAGCGCAGCGAAGGTTCCGGGTGAGGGGCATGGCAATACGCCCAACACCGGCTACAGCGCTCGCGGATAGAAGAGTCCGTCACCCCAACCCTCTCCCCGCGAAGAGCGGGGCGAGGGAGCGGACTGCCGTTGCAGCAACATTTCAATTTCATCCCAGCACCGGCAGCTCGATCACATCATAGGCATGGCGGATGCTGCGCTTCAGCACCGGGTCTTCCAGCTCGAATTCGAACCGGCTCGCCGGGCGGATGCCGCCTTTGGCGGCAAAGGTGCCGCCGAACATGGCGCAACCGTCCGGCAATCCCTTGGCCCCAAAACCGCGCGCGATCAATTCCTCCACCGGCAGCATCGCGTCGAGCGTGCCCTCCTGGTAGAGCACGCGCGCGCCGCCGATCCAGGCGTGCGCACGCAGGATCATCCGGTCCCAGTGGCCGATGACGTCTTCGAGTTCCCACAGCACCGGCGCCATCACCTTGTCGCACATCTGTTTTGACACGGTGACGCTGTAGGTCTCCACTTTTCGATCTGTGTGATCGGAGCCGGTGCCGACGAAAATACGGCCCTGCCAGCCGATCAGCACGAATTCGACCTCGCCACTGGAATCGCCGCCGCAGACTTCGATGCTGTCCTCCAGCGTCAGCCGCCGCGCCGAAACCCGGTAATAGATCGGCGTCGTCGCCGGCCGCGCGATGCCGATTGCTTCGAGTTCGGCGATATGCTTGTCACGGGCCGCCGGATCGCGGCCGGTCCACCCTGCGATCACGGCCTGATCGATCGGCAGCGTCAGCGGGACGGTGGTGTCCTGGGCGTCGATGGTGAAGGTAAGATCAAACACGGATGATGCCCTCCATGGCGGCCGCGACTTCAAGGATGCGGCGATCGGCGCCACCCGGGGCCGCCAGCATCAGCCCGACCGGCACCTCGCCCTCGCGATGGCAAGGCAGCGATATGGCGCAGCCGTCGATCATGTTGATCAGACTGCAATTGCGCAGCGACCGCAGATTGGCCTTGGTAAATTCCTTGTCGTCGGCAAGATCGGCGATCCTTGGCGGCGTGTTGGCGGTGGTCGGCATGACAAGCGCGTCATAGGGCGCGAGCCGAGCGCAGGCGCGCGCGATCAGCGACTTTCGCGCCTCCAGCAGTTCGATATAATCCGCGGCGCTGATAGCCTCGCCGCGCAGGATGCGCGCGTAGACGCGCGGATCGTAGACGTCGCCATGGCTGACGATCAGATAGCGATGCCA
>DATNMT010000586.1:0-3984 GCA_035602495.1 Bradyrhizobium sp. | reverse complement strand
TGCGAGTCTACGAGTCCAAAAACGGACCAATCTTGGCCCGGGCGAAGGCCGGGCGGGCCTGGATGTTGGCCCACCATTCCCTCACGCGGGGATGTCTTGCCGCCGTGACCTCGTCTGGCGCGATTTCCTCGTCGATGCGTTTAACGAACGGGACGGCGGCGATATCGGCGATCGAATACGCGTCGCCGGCCAGCCAGCCGGACGGTTTCAGCGCCTCCTCCATCCGGTCGAGCAGTTGCGCACCAGTTTTTCACGCGCGGCGTCGCGCTCTTCCTCGGTGTAGGGTTTGCGCGCCACCCGCAGCCACGCTTCCTGGCGCTCCTTGCTCGGGATGTTCTTCAGCCTGGCGGCGAGTTCTTCGTCCGACCATCGCTCGGCCGTCTTCTGCAGATGGTGGCGCCAGTTGAAGATGATGAGATTGCCGATCAAGCCGTCGATATGCCGGATCCAGTTGCGCATCTGCGCGCGTTCGTAAGGCCCCCTGGGGCGGAGCGGCGGATCGGGAAAACGCTCGTCGAGATATTCGCAGATCGTGCCGCTCTCGTGCAGCGGCTTGCCGTCATGGATCAAGGTCGGGATCACGCCGTTCGGATTGATCTTCAGATATTCCGGCGAGTGATGCTCCATCGCCGCCATGTCGACGTGATGGCCCTGGTAGCTAAGCCCTTTTTCTTCCAGGCAGAGCCGCACGCGCCGCGAGGCGCTCGAGCGCCAGCCGTGGTGAAGGATCATCATGGCGTTTCCCCTTTTTGAGGGGATTGAAGCATTGCTTCGCTGTCTCGGCAACGGTGGTGCGCTCCCTCTCCCCGCTTCCTCAACCTCTCCCTGTCCTTTACGGCGAGAGGTCGCCGCGGCTACGCGGCGGGTGAGGGGCGAGGCACACTATTAAATCTAGCATCGGAATTCGCGGATAGAGCCCCTCACCCCAACCCTCTCCCCGCGAAGAGCGGGGAGAGGGAGAAGAGGAGCGTCACTGCGCCAGATGCGCGGTCAACGGGTGATTGGCGGCCTGGCTGAAGAACGCCGCTTCCTCGGCGGTGGCTTCCAGCAGCTGCTCGTCCTGGGCGTAGATGTCGTTGCGGAATTGGATGGTCTGGTCCCTGGTCATCCACGCCGTCAGATAGATCCAGGCGACCGGGACTTTCTTCGGCAACGCGATATCCTGGCGCGCGCCGGTTGAGATCGCGGCGTCGATCGCGGCGCGATTCCATTTCGGCATCTCTTCCTGCAACAGCCAGGCGGCGAGGTCGCGCACATTGTCGACGCGCGAGCAGCCATGCGAGTCGAAGCGATAATCGTCGCTGAACAGATTGCGCTGGTTGGTGTCGTGCATGTAGACCGAGTACGGATTCGGCATGTCGATCTTCACCGCGCCGAGCGCATTGAAGGCGCCGTTCTGCTGGCGCACCGTGAAATTCGGGGTGTGCGTGCCGGACCAGTCCACCGAATGCGGATCGATCGGGTTGTCATGCGCGTCCAGCACGTCCATGTGCATGCGCGCGAGATAGCCGGGGTCTTTGCGCATGTGCGCGGAGATTTCGGTCTTGGCGATCGAGGACGGCACGGTCCAGGTCGGGTTGAGATTGACGCTGGTGATCTCGGCGGTCAGCGTCGGCGACGGCTTTTCGGTCTTGCCGACGATCACGCGATAGCGCCGCACCACCTGGTCGTTTTCGACCGCTTCCGCAAAGGTCGCAGGCAGGTTGACGACCACATAGCGCGGCCCGAACGCGAAGTTGATGTTCTCAAGCCGCTCGAGTGACGCCTCGAGCTGCTTGATCCGCTTCTGCACGGGCACGTTGAGCGCGGCCAGCGTGCGCGGCGTCACCGTCGCCGTGGCGGCAAGGCCGTGGCGCACCTGGAAGCGCTTTATCGCTTCCGCGACAACATCGTCGAAAGGTCCGGTGGCCTTGTCGTCAGCCAGGTCGCCGGAGATGATAAGCCGTTTGCGCAACAAATCGTCGTTCGGTCCCGGCATGCCGATCGCGAATTTGGCGTCCGCGGGGATTGCCGGCCAGCCGCCGCGCACGGCGATATCCGAATAGCTCAGTGCCGCTTCCTTGATGCGCTGCGCGGTGCCTTCGTCGAAGGTCGGCTCATGCGACAGCGCCAACGCCGCCGCCGACCGCGATTCGGGGGTCGAAGCAACAACCGCCGGTTTTGCCGGGGCGACATGCGCGGGATTGGACCCGGCCGCGGGTGCCGCCGTCACCGGCTTCGCCGGGGCGGGAGCCGCACTCTGGCCGAACGCCGGCGCGGCCGCCAACATTGTGGCCATGGCAAGGAGTGTCATTGTTCGCATGTTTTTGCCCTTGGGATGCGCCGTGTGGACGCAGCGTGTGAAATCAACGGTCCGGCCGTTGCAGCCGGACGATAAGGGATCGGACCTGATCCTCGGATAGCGCGTTAACGAACATAGCCCTTGAGAGTTGCGGTCTGATTAAGTCGGCTTGCGCCGATTCCGACACCGCCAGGCCCGAATTGGACCCTGGGGGTCTTTGATATGTCGCGCCAACCGCTAAAGTGGTTCGCAAGCGGGCGTCGGCCGATAACAAATACCTGCCCCGGGGAGAATGCATGCTGTTGACGCGTCGGGAGGCGATGGCCGGATTTGGCGGCGGGCTGGCCTTGCGAGCGCTGCCGGCCGCGGCCGAGGCGGCCTATCCGAACCGGCCGATCAAGATAATCGTGCCCTATCCGGCGGGGGGCACTATCGACCTGCTCGGCCGCATGATCGCCGAGCGGCTGCAGAGCGGTCTTGGCGCGGCTGTGATCGTCGAGAACAAGGCGGGCGTTGCGAGCGCGCTCGGCGCTGAGTTGGTGGCGCGGGCGCAGCCGGACGGCTACACACTGCTGATCGCGACCTCGACCACGCTGGCCATCAACAAGACGCTTTACCGCAAGCTGGCTTATGATCCGGTGAAGGATTTTACCGCGATCGCGCTCGTCGCCGCCGTCCCCTTTGCGCTGATCGTCGGTCCGCAAATTCCGGCCAAGACGCTGTCCGAATTCATCGCCTACGCCAAAGCGACGCCGGGACTGACCTACGGCTCGGTCGGCAATGGCAGTCCGCATCATCTCGGCGCCGAAATGCTGAAGGCCGCAGCCGGAATCGACGTCCGGCATGTGCCCTATCGCGGCAGCATGCCGGCGATGCTCGACATGATCGCCGCGCGCATTTCGTTCATGGTGGTCGATCTGCAGGCCGCACTGCCGCTGATCCGCGACGGCAAGGTGAGGGTGCTCGGCGTGACCACATTGAAGCGGGTCGCGGCCGCGCCCGACATTCCGACGCTGGCCGAAGCAGGCCTCGCCGGGTTCGAACTGGTCGCCTGGCAGGGGGTGGTGGCACCCGCCGGCCTGCCGCGCGGTATCGTCGACCGACTGGCGGCGCAAATCGAAAAGCTGGTTAGCGACCCCGCCACCCGCGAAAAACTCACGGTCCTTGCGCTGGAGCCGCTGGGCGGATCGACGCCGGACAGTTTTGCGGCTTACATCAAAACCGAGGTCGACCGCTGGGCCGGCATCGTCAAGAACTCCGGCGCCGAACTGGAATGATCGCGGGTCCCGGTGAAGTCCTCCCAGCAAAGTGCTGCGCATGCCTGACATGACTGAGCCCGATGTGCTGATCGTTGGCGCAGGCCCCGTCGGGCTGACGCTGGCGATCGATCTCGCGTGGCGGGGCATCGGCGTCACGGTGGTGGAGACGCGGGCGCGCGCCGCGCCGCCGGAACCGAAATGCAACCACGTCGCCGCCCGCACCATGGAAATCTTCCGGCGGCTGGGGATCGCGGAAAAGGTGCGCAACGCCGGACTGCCGGCGGATTACCCGCACGACATCAGCTATCGCACGTCGTTTACCGGGCAGGAGCTAACGCGGATTCCGATCCCCTGCCGCCGCGACCGCTTCACGGCGAAGCACGGCCCGGACTGCAACTGGCCGACGCCGGAGCCGCCGCATCGCATCAACCAGATCTTTCTCGA
>DATNMT010000566.1:0-5834 GCA_035602495.1 Bradyrhizobium sp. | reverse complement strand
CTCGGCATCGACCTCACCGGCAGCCTGAACTACGGCACCGCGGTGGTGAACTTCAACAATTCCAACCCGTTCACCGCCTATGGCCGCGCCCTGGTCGCCAACAATACGCTCACGACCTCGTTCGGCGCGACCCCATCGGTGCAGGCGACGCTGCGCGCGATGGAGAGCGCGGGCGTGGTGCGAACGCTGGCCGAGCCGAATCTCACCGCGATCTCCGGCGAGTCGGCGACCTTCATCGCCGGCGGCGAGTTTCCGGTTCCCGCAGGGTATTCCTGCGACCCCACCACGCATGTCTGTACCACCCAGATCACCTTCAAGAAGTTCGGCATTTCGCTCAATTTCACGCCGGTGGTGCTGACCGAAGGCAGGATCTCGCTGCGGGTGATGACCGAAGTGTCCGAATTGTCGAACGACAACTCGATCACGCTGGCGCAGGCGGTCACTGCCTCGACGGTGAATACCGTGACCGTTCCCTCGATCAAGACCCGCCGCGCCGAAACCACGCTGGAAATTCCCTCCGGCGGCGCGATGGCGATGGCAGGCCTGATCCAGGAACAGACCAAGCAGGCCATCAACGGCCTGCCGGGGCTGGCGCAATTGCCGATCCTGGGCTCGCTGTTCCGCAGCCGCGACTATGTCAACAACCAGACCGAGCTGATGGTACTGGTGACGCCCTACATCGTGCGCGCCGTAGCCCAGAAGGATCTGTCGCGCCCGGATGACGGCTTTGCCGCGGCTTCCGATCCGCAGGCCGATCTGCTCGGGTCCATCAATCGCATCTATGGCGTTCCGGGCCGGGTCGAGCCGGCGCGGAATTATCGCGGCACCTACGGCTTTATCACCGACTGAGGCGGGACGAGGACAAAACGATGACAGCCCAGATACCCGTCGATCGCCATCGCGGCTTCCGCATCGCGGGAGCGCTTTTTGGCTTGGCTGTCGCGCTCGGCGCCTGCACCCATACCAGTCAGGAAGTGGCGGCGACCTATCCCGACGATTACCGCCTGCGCCATCCGATCGCCATCCAGGAAGCCAACGAGTCCGTGGTCATCTTCGTCGGCCATGCCCGCGGCGGCCTTTCCGCATCCCAGCGCGCCGACGTGATGGGGCTGGCGCAGACCTGGCTGCATGAAGCCACCGGCGCGATCGTCGCCGATGTGCCGGTCGACACGGCGAACGCGCGCACGGCCGCGGATTCGTTCCGCGAAATTCAGGCGCTGCTCGCTTCCGCCGGCGTCCCGCCGCGGGGCATCGTCGCGCGCCGCTATCATCCCGACGATCCGCGCCAGATGCCGGCGATCCGGCTCAGCTATTCGCGGATCTCGGCGGTCGCCGGTCCCTGCGGCGTCTGGCCGGAGGATCTCGGCCCCTCGATCAAGAACAAGAGCTATTACGAGAACAAGCCGTATTACAATTTCGGCTGCGCCTATCAGCGCAACATGGCCGCGATGGTCGACAATCCGTCGGACCTGGTGCAGCCGCGGCCCGAGACCCCCGCTTATACGCTCCGGCGCAGCGAAGCCTTCGAGAAGTATCGCAAGGGTGCCACGACCACCACGACCTATCCCGAGGCCGAAAAGGCCAAACTCAGCGATACAGGCAAATGATCAGCTACGGCCGCCAAAATCCAGAAGCCCAGCCGGAGGCCACGCCGCCCCCGGTGGACGATCATATTGCGCCGGCGCCGCGGGTGTCCGTGCAGGCCTTTTGCGAGACCGTGGAAACCGCGGCCGCCGTGCAGTCGGCAGGCGAGGACCGCCGGCTCGGCAAGGCCCATCTCAAGATCCAGATGGGCGGCATGGCTGTCGCCATCGAGGCCTATCGCACCGCGCCGACGCCGAACGTCATCATCCTGGAGACCGAGGGCCGTAGCGACATTCTCGCCGGCCTCGATCATCTCGCCACCGTATGCGACGCCGGAACCCGGGTGGTGGTGATCGGCAAGGTCAACGACGTCGCGCTTTACCGCGAACTGGTGCGCCGCGGCGTCAGCGATTACGTGCTTGCGCCGGTCAACGCGCTGGACGTGGTGCGCTCGATCTGCGGGCTGTTCTCGGCGCCGGAGGCCAAGGCGGTCGGCCGGATCATCGCCATCGTCGGCGCCAAGGGCGGCGTCGGCGCCTCCACCATCGCGCACAACGTCGCCTGGGCGATCGCGCGCGACCTGGCGCTTGATTCCGTGGTCGCCGACCTCGACCTCGCCTTCGGCACCGCGGGTCTCGACTACAATCAGGACCCGCCGCAGGGTATCGCGGATGCGGTATTCTCGCCCGATCGCGTCGATACCGCCTTTGTCGACCGCCTGCTGTCGAAATGCACCGACCACCTCAGCCTGCTGGCGGCGCCGGCGACGCTGGACAAGGTCTACGATTTCGGCGCCGACGCCTTCGATTCGATTTTCGACACGCTGCGCACCACGATGCCGTGCATCGTGCTCGACGTTCCCCATCAATGGTCGGGGTGGACCAGGCGCGCGCTGGTCGGCGCCGACGACATCCTGATCGTCGCGGCGCCGGACCTCGCCAATCTGCGCAACACCAAGAATATCTTCGACCTGTTGAAGGCGTCGCGGCCCAACGACCGGATGCCGCTCTATTGTCTGAACCAGGTCGGCGTGCCGAAGCGGCCGGAAATCAACGCCAGCGAATTTGCCAAGGCGATCGAAAGCCAGCCGATCGCGACGATCCCGTTTGAGCCGCAAATCTTCGGCGCGGCGGCCAATAACGGCCAGATGATCGCGGAAATCTCCGCCACGCATCGCACCACCGAGATGTTCCTGCAGATCGCGCAACGGCTGACGGGCCGTGGCGAGACCAAGAAGCCCAAGGGTTCGTTCCTGTCACCTCTGTTCGAGAAGTTGCGGGCGAAGTAGGCCGCCCGTCTGGAGTATTGTCGTGTTTGGTAAGCGTAGCGGAACCGAAGCCGAAAACCGGCCGATAATACCTACCGCGCTGGAACCTGTTGCCAGCGCGGCGCCGGCCGTTTCGCGCAGCGCGCCTCCGCCGCCGACCGTATCCTCGCCGCCGCTGTCGCCGGCCAAGGCGCCTGCCCCCGCGATGGAGGCCCGGCGGTCGGACAATTATTACCAGGTCAAGGCGACCATCTTCGGCGCCCTGATCGAAGCCATCGACCTTGCCCAGCTCGCCAAGCTCGACGGCGAATCGGCGCGCGAGGAAATCCGCGACATCGTCAACGAGATCATCGCGATCAAGAACATCGTGATGTCGATCGCCGAGCAGGAAGAGCTGCTCGACGACATCTGCAACGACGTGCTCGGTTACGGCCCGCTGGAACCGCTGCTGTCGCGCGACGACATCTCCGACATCATGGTCAACGGCGCCGGCACGGTATTCATCGAGGTCGCCGGCCGCATCCAGCGCACCGGCATCCGCTTCCGCGACAATCAGCAACTCCTGAATATCTGTCAGCGCATCGTCAGCCAGGTCGGCCGGCGCGTCGACGAATCCTCGCCGATCTGCGACGCCCGTCTCGCCGACGGCTCACGCGTCAACGCCATCGTGCCGCCGCTGGCGCTCGACGGCCCCGCGCTGACGATCCGCAAATTCAAGAAGGACAAGCTGACGCTGGACCAGCTGGTCAAGTTCGGCTCGATCACGCCGGAGGGCGCGCAAATCCTGCAGATCATCGGGCGCTGCCGCGCCAACGTGCTGATTTCCGGCGGCACCGGCTCGGGCAAGACCACGCTCCTGAACTGCCTCACGAATTATATCGACGACGACGAGCGCATCATTACCTGCGAAGATGCCGCCGAACTTCAGCTGCAGCAGCCGCATGTGGTGCGGCTGGAAACCCGCCCGCCCAACATCGAGGGCGAGGGCCAGATCACCATGCGCGAACTGGTCCGCAACTGCCTGCGCATGCGTCCCGAACGCATCATCGTCGGCGAAGTCCGCGGACCGGAAGCCTTCGACCTGCTGCAGGCCATGAATACCGGCCACGACGGCTCGATGGGAACGCTGCACGCCAACAATCCCCGCGAAGCCCTGTCGCGCTGCGAATCGATGATCACGATGGGCGGATTCTCGCTGCCATCGCGGACGATTCGCGAAATGATATGCGCGTCGATCGACGTCGTCATCCAGGCCGCGCGTCTGCGCGACGGCTCGCGCCGCATCACCCACATCACCGAGGTGATGGGCATGGAAGGCGACACCATCATTACCCAGGACCTGTTCATCTACGACCTGCTCGGCGAGGACGCCAACGGAAACATCGTCGGCCGGCATCGCTCGACCGGCATCGGCCGGCCGCGTTTCTGGGATCGCGCAAGATATTACGGCGAAGAGAAGCGGCTCGCCGCCGCACTCGACGCCGCCGAAGTGACCGTAAAGGATTAATCATGATCCGGAAAAATGCGAGCCGGTCTTCAGAAAGCATCATGCTCGAGCATATAGATGACGGCATGATCCGGTCCGATCGGATCGTGATCGAAGGGGTCGCGCCATGAAAATGCAAGCGCTCGCTTTGTCGTTCCTGGCGGCCACCGCCATCGGCGGCATCGCATGGGTTTTTGTCTACCCGCTTTTGTCGGGGGAGAAAAAGGCCGAAAATCGCCGCGCCGCGGTGGCGAAGCCGGAACCGGCCGTGCGCCAGGCGGAAAAGAGCCAGCGCTCGCGCCGCGAGCAGGTCGAGGGCACGCTGAAGGACCTGGAGGCACGCCGCCAGAAGGAAAGGAGCATTTCGCTCAGCACCCGCCTCACCCAGGCCGGACTCGACTGGTCGACACAGAAATTCATGGTGATATCCGGCGTGCTCGCCGCCGTGGTCTTTGCGCTGGCGATGCTGGCCGGCGGCGGACTGCTTGGGGCCGGCGGACTGGCGTTCGCCGCGGGCTTCGGCCTGCCGCGCTGGATACTGGGCTATCTCAAGAAGCGCCGCGAAAAGAACTTCCTCAAGGCGCTGCCGGACGCGGTCGACGTGATCGTGCGCGGCATCAAGGCGGGCCTGCCGCTGTTCGAGTCCATCAAGGTGGTGGCGGCCGACGCGCCGGAGCCGCTGCGGGGCGAATTCCTGGCCATTATCGAAACCCAGGCGATCGGCATGCCGCTCGGCGACGCCTGCGCGCGGCTGTTCGAACGGATGCCGGTGCCGGAGGCGAACTTCTTCGGCATCGTCATCGCGATCCAGCAAAAAAGCGGCGGCAACCTGTCGGAGGCGCTCGGCAACCTGTCCAAGGTGCTGCGCGACCGCAAGAAGATGGCCGAGAAGATTCAGGCGTTGTCGATGGAGGCCAAGGCGTCGGCGGGGATCATCGGCTCGCTGCCGCCGATCGTCATGCTGCTGGTCTACCTCTCGACCCCGCAATACATCTCGCTGCTGTGGACCCATCCGACCGGTCAATTGATGCTGGTCGGCTGCGTGATCTGGATGTCCGCCGGCATCTTTGTAATGAAGAGAATGATCAACTTCGACTTCTGACGGTGCAGCAATGATTGGTTTTCTGGTCGACAAGATCCACGACGCGCATTTCATGACCATGCTGCTCGCGGCCATCGCCGCGAGCGCGACGGCCTATACGCTGATCATGCCGATGTTCGCCGGCGAAGGCCTGCAGAAGCGCATGAAGGCGGTCGCCAGCGAACGCGAGCGGATCCGGCAACGCGAGCGCGACCGCATGACCAAGACTGACAAGGTCACGCTGCGCCAGACGCCGAAGCAGCTCGTCTCCAGGGTGGTGGAAGACTTCAACCTCGGAAAATGGCTGGCGCAGGAAGCGGCGCGTGAAAAGCTCATCATGGCCGGCTATCGTGGCCAGGCGCCTTACGTCACCTTCCTGTTCTTCCGGCTGGTGACGCCGATCCTGCTGTTCATCG
>DATNMT010000533.1:0-8669 GCA_035602495.1 Bradyrhizobium sp. | reverse complement strand
CGCGCGCTGGATCACGCGCTGAAAGCCCGCCGTCGGCTTGGCGTCGTCGGCCCCGTCGGTGACCAGGTTTTCGAACTCGGTCTCGAGATAGTTGACGAGACTGGTGCGCAGCTTGTCGAGATCGACGCTGCAGGCACGCATGACGGCCGCCGCATCCGAGTCATCGATCAGCGACAGCAAAAGGTGCTCAAGCGTCGCATATTGGTGATGACGCTCGTTTGCAATCGCCAGCGCACGATGCAGGGATTGTTCTAGGCTTTGGGAAAAAGTCGGCATTCGCGTCCTCTATAGGCCCCCGCCATCATGATCGCCGTTGCCGGCTCAGGCAACAACAACCTTTGTCATATAATTACACAAGATCGCGGCGAAAGAGCGGTTCCCGCGACTCGTGCAACATCACGACCAACAGCTTACCTCCAAACAACCGGGCAGCGCACCCGGGCAAATGCGCAGGTCGGCCTGATCCGTCGCGGAATTAATGCAAAACCCGTTCCGATTTTGGGGGATTTCGCGCGACGCTACTTTTTTTCCATCACGCATTGCAGGGGATGCTGGTGCTTGCGCGCGAAATCCATCACCTGGGTGACCTTGGTTTCGGCGATTTCATAGGTGAACACCCCGCACTCCCCGATGCCGTGATGGTGGACGTGGAGCATGATCTTGGTCGCGGCTTCGACGTCCTTCTGGAAAAACTTCTCCAGAACGTGAACGACAAATTCCATCGGCGTGTAGTCGTCGTTCAGGATCAGGACGCGATAGAGGTTGGGCCGCTTGGTCTTTGGCTTGACTTTGGCGATGACGGACGTTGCCGGACCGCCGGTGCTGCCGCTGCGGTTCTCATCGTTGCCCATTCGGGGAGCAGACGCGGCGGCGGGCGCGGACGAATCAATTCTGGAAGTCAGTTGCAACATGGCACAGGCGTTCGAAATCCCCACAGGAAACCGGACAGCGACCGGGCGATGCTTTCCTGCCGGAGCACATCTTGACGAGTTCCCAGGCGCACTTTCCAGATCGCCGCTCCCGGCCGGCCGACCCCATCCGCTGGATCGATAACAGCAATATGGGTCCGTCCCGGCCTCGCCGCAAGCGCGCAATTTGTGGCCGATGCGACTCGCGGCGGTCCGATTCCCGGATCGGCGATCGGCCCAAGGTTAATCAATGCCGTTGGATTTGACAAAGCCGTTCAACGGCCAATAACGACAGAAATCGCGGCGGCTCACATTACCTGCGAATTGGCGCCGCGCGCCGCCGATCCCGGCAAACGCCCAAACAAAAAGCCCGGCCGCTCGGCCGGGCTTTTTTAATTTTGGTGACCGCGTCGTTATCAGGCAGCGGCCGCGGGCGTGAACTTTGCGACCATGCCTTCCAGCGGCTTGAAGGTCTGCTTGGCGAGGTCGGTATAGAGGCCTGCGATCTTCTGCGACTCGGCCACGAAGGTCTCGTAGGCTGACTTGGCGAACTCGGTCTGCACTTCGAGCGCCTTGTCCAGCGACTTCACGCCGGACAGCTTCTCGACGAACGACTTCGTGTCTTCGAACGATTTCTTGCTGTAGTCGCCATAGGCGCTGGCGATCGCCTGAAGGCCGTTCGAAACGGTGGTGGCGGAGGCGACGACGTTCTCGAGGTGCTCTTTTCCGTAATTCTGAATGTCTTCAACTTTGATCATGATGGAAGTCCTTCCCAGACTGATGCGTCAATTGATCGGCCGGGAAGTCCCGGCTGCGTGACACGCGCGACCATACCGCATTGCACAATAAAGTCAAGAATCCTTGTGCGGCGCACAAATATTTGGATTAGCCGAGAACGCCGGGGGATTACGCAAGGGATCATTAATCTTTTGGAAACTCGGCCGACCTAACCTGATTCCCAGCCTCGTCCGGGGTCCGGAAAGGCTAGCGAAAAAACGTTCACGCACAGTCTCTTAGCTAGAATAGCGGCCAGAAGCTTGTTCCAGCGGAAAATATCCCCTTGGATCGAGCGGTTTGAGCAGGGAAACGTCGCCACCGTCGGGCATAATTTGGCCTCACGAACCGGTGATCAAGACAGAAATTGGGACGGGGAAGTTCATGCTTCGTAAAACCTTGGCTTCCTCGCGTATGTTGCGAGTCGGCGTTTTCGGGCTGGTCACGGTCACCACAGCGGTCATTTTCACCAACGATAGCGCCGAGGCGCGCCGCTACCGGCATTACCGCCACACCGCGCATGTCAGCCACCACGAAGCGGGCGAGAGCTACAGCCCGGCATTCTCCTCCATCATCGTCGACGGCAACACCGGCGCTACGCTTGCCGCCAACAATCCCGACGCCAGCCGTCATCCGGCTTCGCTGACCAAGATCATGACGCTCTATCTGTTGTTCGAGCGTCTCGAAGCCGGCAAGATGAAGCTCGACACCGAAATGGACGTGTCCGAACACGCCTCCGAACAAGCTCCCACCAAACTGGGCCTGCGCCCGGGTCAAACCATCAAAGTCGAAGACGCCATCAAGGGCCTGGTGACGCGCTCCGCCAACGACGCCGCGGTCGTGATCGCGGAAGCCATCGCCGGCGATGAAGATGATTTCGCCAAGCTGATGACCCGCAAGGCGCACGCGCTCGGAATGTCCAAGACCACCTACCGCAATGCCTCCGGCCTGCCCGACGACGAACAGGTGACGACGGCGCGCGATCAATCGACGCTCGGCCGCGCCGTCCAGGATCGTTTCCCGCGTTATTACCGCTACTTCTCGACCGCGGCCTTCAATTATCACGGCCAATCGATCCGCAACCACAATCACCTGCTGGGCAGCGTCGAGGGCGTCGACGGCATCAAGACCGGCTACACCCGCGCATCTGGCTTCAACCTGGTGACGTCGATGCGTCGCGGCAACCGGCATCTGGTCGGTGTCGTGCTGGGAGGCCGCAGCGGCGGCTCGCGCGACGCCATCATGCGCAACCTGCTGGCCGAAAATCTCGACAAGGCTGCCACCAAGCGCACCGTTGCCGCTATCACCGAACGCAATCCGTCGGACGCCAATGCCGATGTCGCGCAAGCCGAACCCGATTCACGGCCGGCGCCGATGGTCCAAAACCAGGGCGCCATTCAGCTCGCCACCGCTGAACCGGCGGCCGCGCCCGCTCGTGCGGCGGCTCCGATTACCCGGTCGATCTTCGCCGCGGCGGCCGCTTCCGTGCCGAAGGCCGAACCCGCCCCGCTGACCAGCGGGGTGATCCAGGCTCAGTCGCTGGGCGCCATTCCCGGCTCGTCCGAACCGATGAAGCCCGTCAGGGTCAAGACCGTCCAGGTCAAGGCCGGACAGTTCAAGCTGGCCTCGGCCGGCCCAGTCCAGCCAGCCACGCCTGTCACCAATGCACTCCCGGCGGGCCGCCCGGAAGTGCCGGAAACCTCGATCGCCCTGGTGGCCAAGGCCGAAACCAACAAGGTCGAGGTCGCCAAGGCAGAAATTGCCAGAGCCGAAATCGCAAAACCTGAAATCAACCGGACCGAACTGCCGCCGCAGCCGGCCAACCACGGCACCGGCAATGGCGTGCTCGGCGTCCTCCCGGCATCGAGCCTTCCGCCCTCCTCCGCCTCACAGGCCATGGCTTACGCTGATCCGGCGCCCCGTCCCCAGCCGCTGGCGGTTCAGCAAAACGGCGCCATCAAGTCGGTCGCAGCCCACACCGGCTGGATCGTTCAAGTCGGCGCGCTCGAAAGCGAGAACGAAGCGCTGCAACGCATCGACGCCGCGCGCAATCAGGCCCGCGGCTTGCTGGCCAAGGCCGATCCGTTCACCGAGCCGGTCGTCGCCAAGGACAAGAAGCTGTACCGGGCCCGCTTTGCCGGCCTCGACCGCGATCAGGCCGAAGCGGTGTGCCGGACCCTGAAGCGCTCCGATATCTCCTGCATCACCGTCCGCAATTAAGGCGTTCAAGTTGGATTAAGGATGCCGGCGTCGGTCGCCGGCATCGCCGGCTGGCCTTTCGGCCGCCCCGATCATGCAGCGATCTCAAAGCTGCAAACTTCTCGTCAAGATTTAGCGGTTAATACTGCTCACATGAACGATCGACCATGCCGGACAACGGCGGGCGGCAACGGGGCGTCAACCGGAGCGAACAGCGCAAGCAGGCTTCGGTTGGTGGCGTAGCGTTGTCCGGAGTTAACTGTGATGCGTGCGAAGCAAAGTATCCTTAGCCTCGTTTACACGGGCGGCGAGGTACGTCGACCCCCCCTGGTCGGGATGCAATTTCTTCATGAGCGCGCGATGCGCTCGACCGATTTCGTCGCGCCCCGCCCCCGGCTGCAGGCCAAGGATCTGATAGGCCTCCTCGTCCGTCATTTTGCCGCTCGGCGTCGCGCGGCGCTGCCCCCCTGCCGTATTTCCCTGCGCGTCCTGACGCCAGGCGGGAAACCGGCGGTCCAGATAGCTTTCAAGTAGCGATACGCTCTCGGCGTCGAAGCCGGAAATCATCGCCGTCAGCTGCGGCAGGTCGAATTCGTCCAGCCCGTGGCCGGCATGCGGCCCCGCCACGATCCGGCCCCTGAGCTCGCCGCTGTCGTGATCCAGTGCCATATCGAGGTATTGCGAGCGCACCCGCGAGGTCTGTCCAGCAGAGCGCGATGAGCCGAGGCCGGAAAATATCCCGCCGATGTTGGGGAAACCCGATGCCCCGAACGGCGACCAGCCCAACAGGCCGGCGCCGAAAATGCCGAGCGGGATGGCGACCGCGAGTTCGCCCCGGACGCCGGTGAAAGCCGCGACCGCCAGCGCCATCACACCGCCGACGATCTTGATGGCGCGCGCGAGCATGACCGGATTGGCCGCGCGAAACATCTGCAGCAGCGAATAAAGGATAATGACGGCGACCACGCCGGCGACCAGGGTAGGCATCCGCCCAATATAGTCGCCTCCGTGGCAAAAAGCATGGCACCGCTGACGCCGAAGAGGAGATAAGCGCTCACGAAGAGCTCGTTGGCCCAGGCTGCCTGAAAACATTAAACTTCGACCCGGACGCAGCCGGGTAACCACGGAGCGCGCGATGACGGTGCCGGGTTTGACGACGATACGCAGTGGCTTCGGCCCGCAAGACACCATGAACCGGCTCGAAACCGCCGTGAAGGCAAAGGGGCTGACGGTGTTTGCCCGAATCGATCACGCCGCGGGAGCCGCCGCGGTCGGACTGACCTTGCGGCCGACCGAGGTAATGATCTTCGGCAATGCCAAAGGCGGCACGCCGCTGATGCAATCGGTCCAGACCATCGGGATTGACTTGCCGCTGAGGGCGCTGGTCTGGCAGGATTCCTCCGACGTCACCTGGCTTTCCTACAACGAGCCCGCCTGGCTCGCGCAGCGCCACGGGCCGAGCGACGCGACGGATGCTGTGGTCGGCAACTTGACGGCTGCGCTGGATGCGATGGCGAAAGCCGCAACGATGGGACGACCGGAAGATTTCCCGGTCCGGATCACTTCATCTGGCCGAGCAGTTTGGCCGCGCCGCTGCCGGTCTTCGATAGCCGCAAGAGCGCCTCGCGCCCGCCCGCCGCATAGGCCGCGGCGGCGCGCAACAATTCGCGCAACTGGGCGGCGGCGCCGGGATCGAACCGGCACCATGCGCCGCCGGTCAGGCGCGCAATTTCGCGGAATGCCTGTTCGGCGGTGGCATCGTGCCCTTCCTGAAACATGAACACGGGCACCTTGAGCAGCCCGAGTTCACCCGCCTTGACACAGAGATCGTCGACCCTTTCCTCCATGGCGTCGCCGACAAACACCACCGCGCGCACCGCGGAGGCGACCGCCTCGCGGCGCGCTTCCGACAACACCTTGCCGATCTGGGTGTTGCCGCCGCGGCAATCGATCTTGCCCATCAGCTTCGCCAGTTGCGCGCTGTCGGAAATCCATCCCGTCGCGCGGCACTCGTTGAGGCCGCGATAATAGACGAGGCGGATATCGAGGCTGCCGAGCGAAGCCGCCTCGCGGAACATGTCGGCCTGCAGCGCGCAGGCCATGTCCCAGGTCGGCTGCCGGCTCATGGTGGCGTCGAGCGCGAACACCAGTCGGCCCCTGGCGCCCGGCGCATGCGGCGACATCGCGCGCGCCTTGGCGACGAAGGCGGCGATGTCTTCCGCGGCGGACGGCTTCGCCTCCGGCAGCGAACCGGCTTTGCCGGACGCGGCCTGCCCGGTCGAGGACAGCTCGGATTTCGGTTTCGTGGGTTCGCCGGACATCAGCGCTCGCAAATGGCTGCAAGCTCTATGTGGGCCGGGATCAGGGAGCGGTCAATGCGCGCAAGACGCGCCAAATGGCATTGCGCTGCGAAACAGGCGGAAGGAATAGCGCTGCCGGCGTCAGTTCTGGAGCGGTGCGGCCGGTGTTGCCGGAGTGACCGGCGTCTTGACCGGGGCGAAGGGCGCAACCGGCCCGGCATCGGTCATCTGCGGCGGGGTCGTTGTTTCGACCGGCTGCAGCGAGCTGTCGTCGGTGATGAATTTGTCCAGCATGCCCTGGATCGATTCCTTGGCCTCGTCGGGGCCGGTATCTCGCATATCATTGTGCTGGAAGCCGGTACGGACGACGGTGATGCCGGCCTTCTCGCAGACTTCTTCCGAAGGAATGACGCCGGGGTCGGTCTTGAACACGGGATCCTTGGAACGGAACGAAAGGATCTTGAACCTGCCGTCGGTAATGAACGGCACGCGAAGATTGTCCAGCGTCACCACCTTCTTGATCATCTCGGGATGCAGCTTGGCGAAATACATCGAGATGTCGGCGCCGGCGGAATGGCCCACCACGGTGAGGTGGTCATAGTCCGCGTTGGGCTGCACCTTCTGCATTTCCTCGACAGCGAACTTGATGTTGGCGACGCCGCGCAGATATTGCGGCTGGCGGCCGACATAGAGCTCGCCGACTTTCGTCACCATCGGCGGATCGGTCGGCAAATCATGCTGGATGCTGATCGCGACATAGCCGCGCGCGGCGAATACGTTGGCCAGGAAAGAATACTCGGTGAATTTGACGGTGTTGCCGTGGTTGAGAATCGCCACCGGCAGCGTGATCATGCCGGCATTCGCCTGCATTTCCTTGTCGCGCCTGACTGCGATGTCGACCTCGACCGGACGGTTGTTGCGCGTCGCATCGTAGAAGGTCAACGTCTGATGGTGGATCGCCCATTTGCTCGCAGTGAAGTAGCCAACCGTGATCAGCGCGAAAAGCGAAAGCAGAATGGTAATTCCACGTTTCATATTTATCCTCGGCGCACCGGCTTTCGGGAGATTCAACGCTTGGACTCTGCGGTCGGTCACTCTTAATATACGTCACACCGACGTGACCGGAAGGCTAAATGTTGTGAATTGACCGCCTGATCGTTGTGCGGTGCACCCTCTTATTGTGCAGATGCACAAAACCGGCAGGCCGCGGCTCCTGCTTACTGTCGGACGCGACAAATCAACGTCCGGTTCATATCTTGGGTAAAGCGTTGGTAAAACACGCTTCGTTGGGGACCGCCCCGCTGCACGGAGCCGGACTGCCACGGGCTAGCAGTAGCAGCTTACCGCAAGAGGCCTTAAGCCCCGATGATATCGTGGACTTCGAGCGGCTTGTCGACCTGGGTGAACCATTCCGCGCGGTTGGCCGCGCGGCGGCGGCCGCGCTCGTCGAGCGGCAGTTTCAGCTGACGCAACAGGCTCGTGACCTCTTCGCGGGCGGTGACATGGCCGAGGCTCGGCCGGGTGCCGAGCGTCACCTCGTCGAGGTCGTCGAGCGCGGTGAGCCCGCGCGGGAAGAACTCGCGATAAACCACGCGTTCGGCGAAACCATCGATCGACCGGAAGCCGAGCCGGAACGACAAATCATTGAGGCTGTCGGCAACCAATTGCTTGTTGCGCGATCCCAGCATCGACAACCGGTTGCGGACCACGATCCAGTCGGTGGTGGCGCCGTCGAGCTGACGGCGCTTGCGCCTGGTATCGCGCACCATGTCCGCATAATGGCTCTCGCCGGTGACCGAATAGGTTTCGGGATCGACGGTTCCCAGCACGTCGAAATCGAGGAAGCTGTCGTTGATCGGCGTCACCAGCGTGTCGGCCATCGAATGCGCCAGGCGCATCAAGTAGCTGTCCGACCCCGGCGTATCGATCACGATAAAATCGAAGGTCCGCTCGACCGCGCTGACGGCGTCCATGAATTGCTGGAACTCGGAGTTTTCGTTATCGGCGATCTGCATGGTCAAGCCGAGCTTGATGCAGCAATGCACGGGGATTTCGAGATCGAGGCCGGTGCGGCGGGCCCAGGCGCTGCGGTTATTGATGTAGCGGGTGAAGCTTTGCTGGCGGCAATCCAGATCGATGGTGGCGACGCGCTGGCCGGCTTTCATCAGGGCAACGGCTATATGCAGGGCCGTGGTGGATTTACCCGAGCCGCCCTTCTCATTGCCCAGCACAACGACGTGAGCCGAGCCGGATTGCCCCTGACTGGTCTGCACCAACATGTTTCGACCCCTGTGTATATCTTCAAATTACGCGCGACCGCGGTCAAGTGAAATGCGCAACGACATCCGCTAAATCGTACGCCGCATGCCTCAATGGTGAATCGCGAACAAATTTTTCAGCCAATGGCGCGCTCGACCCGACGACGACGGGATCGGCCGAGCTTGATGGTACGTCGCCGGCTTGGCGGCCAAGGTTCAGGCTTGATATG
>DATNMT010000483.1:0-4658 GCA_035602495.1 Bradyrhizobium sp. | reverse complement strand
AATAAAAGACCGAAGGCGGCAGCGGCGATCGTGAGCCGACGGACGAGCGCCATGATGATCCTCCAGCCCTGAAACGCTGTTTCGTTCTACCTTGCCCCGAACTTGGTCTCGCCGAACAGCGCCTTTTGCGTCGCGGGTTGTGAGCGCCAGTATTGCGGCGGGGCTTCCACCTGGCCGCCGAGTTCGGCCGCGGCATGCCAGCCCCAGCGCGGGTCGTAGAGCATGCCGCGCGCCAATGCGACCATGTCGGCCTTGCCGGACGCGACGATATCCTCGGCCTGCTTGGCTTCGGTGATCAGGCCGACCGCCATGGTGGTGACGCCGGTCGCTTCCTTGATGCCTTGCGCGAACGGCACCTGATAGCCGGGACCGAGTGGAATCTTCTGCAACGGCGACACCCCGCCGGAGGAGGCGTCGATCCAGTCGACGCCGCGCTTCTTCAGTTCCTTGGCATATTCGATGGTCTGCGCAAGATCCCAGCCGCCCTCGACCCAGTCGGTCGCCGACACCTTGACGCCGATCGGCTTGTCCGCCGGAAACGCCGCACGGACCGCGTCGAACACTTCGAGCGGATAGCGCATGCGGTTTTGCAAGGAGCCGCCATACTGATCGGTGCGCTTGTTGGAAATCGGCGACAGGAACTGGTGCAAGAGATAGCCGTGCGCGCTATGCAGCTCGAGGGCGTCGATCCCAAGCCGCTCGGCGCGCCTGGCGGCGGCGACGAACGCCTCGCGCACGCGCTTCAATCCCGCCGCATCGAGCGCCAGCGGCGGCAGCTCGCCCTCCTTGTGCGGCACGGCGGAAGGCGCCTCGGTCCGCCAGCCGCCTTCGGCAAGCGGGATCTGCTGCCCGCCGTTCCATGGCTTGTGGCTGGAGCCCTTGCGCCCGGCATGGGCGAGCTGCATCGCGACCGCGATCCTGGAGTGCTTGCGCACCGAGGCCAGAATCGGCTTCAGGGCAGCTTCGGTGGCGTCGTTCCAAAGGCCGAGGCAGCCCGGCGTGATGCGGCCGGTCGCCTCCACATGGGTCGCCTCGATGCAGAACATCGCCGCCCCCGACAGCGCCAGCGAGTTGATGTGGGTGAAATGCCAGTCAGTGGCCTCGCCGTTTTCGGCCGAATACTGGCACATCGGCGCCACCATGATGCGGTTGGGCAGCGCGAGTTCGCGCAGCTTGATCGGAGAAAACAGCGTGCTCATGCGGGGATTTCCGGGACAGGAGGAAGGAAAGTCAGGGCGTTATCTAGCGAGCCGCGGGCCTTTGCTCAACCGGCGCAAAGCACCTATGCCAGAACTCGCCCTGCCCGGGCCCGGCCATGACGAGCCGATGACTGCGGTCCGGTTACGGCTTGATCCCGGCAGCGGTGATCACGTCCCGGTTGGCCACGGTCTCGCGGACGAGAAAATCGTCCATCTCTACAGGCGTCATCGGCAGCGCGTCGACGCCGAGCTGTTTCAGGCTGTCCTGCATCGCCGGATCGCTCAGCACCTTCAGGCCCGCGGCACGAAACTTCTCGACGATGTCGCGCGGCGTCTTGACCGGCATGAACACGCCGAACCAGATCGCGCTTTCGGCGTTTTGCAGGCCGGCCTCCCGCGGCGTCGGTACATCGGGCAGCTCGGGCGCACGCCGCGGCGTCGACACCAGCAGCGCGCGCACCTTGCCTTCGTGGATCAGCGGCAATGCCAAAGCGAGCGGAGAGAAGTAGTAATCGATCCTGCCGCCGAGAATGTCGGTGATCACTTCGGCACCGCTGCGATAGGGCACATGGGTTGCCTCGATGCCGGCGGCAAGGCGAAATTTCTCGGCGCTGATATGA
The DNA here is from genome assembly GCA_035602495.1 of Bradyrhizobium sp. GTDB lineage: Bacteria > Pseudomonadota > Alphaproteobacteria > Rhizobiales > Xanthobacteraceae > Bradyrhizobium. The sequence continues at coordinate 2,839 of DATNMT010000483.1, read as the reverse complement.
ACCGCGCTGCCAATGCCGACCGAACCGAACGAAATCGATCCGGGCTTTGCCCTGGCGTCGGCGATAAAGTCCTGGACGGTTTTCCAGGGCCGCGAGACCGGGACGATCATCACATTGGCGCTGGAGCCGAGCATCAGCACCGAGGCGAGCTCTTTGGTGGCGTCGAACGTCAGACTGGGAAAAAGCGCTGGCGCTATCGCTAGCGCGGAAGAATGCGCGAGAAGGGTGTAGCCGTCGGGATCGGCCTTGACCACGGCGGCGGTGCCGAGCGTGCCGCCGGCGCCGACGCGGTTCTCGACGACGATCGGCTGACCAAGTTCAGCGGAAAGACGATCGAACACCAGCCGCGGCACCACGTCGGTGGCGCTGCCGGCGCCGAACGGAATGATCGCCTTGATCGGCCGCGCCGGCCAGGTTTCCCCATGCGCGGTGGCGGTTGCAAACAGGCTCGCAAGAATGAACATCAGACGGGTGGATTGGCGCATCGATCGCTCCGTTTCATCGGCCGAAGCAGCTTAGCAAGAATCGTTCCGCGTTGCGGCGGCGATTACCGGCTCCGGGGATCGTCGAATTTTCCAACCCTGAGGTCGACAACGCGATAGCGGTTGCCGGGCATCAGCTCGCATTCGGCTTCCGCCGAGAATTCGACGAACATTACGCCACCAGCGTGAATTGCAGCAGCAATGTGCGCTGGATGATCGAGAAATTGTCGTCGGAAACCATCGTCAGCACGGTGTCGCCCTGCGGGGTGATATGGGCGTCGAGGCCCTCCATGTTGTCGATCTCCTGATCGAGGTCGGCATTGAAGATCGGGGGGCCGTCGATCACGGCGCCGGGCGCCACTGAGGCAAGCGCAATGCGCCGGATGCGAATGCCGACGCCCGCGAGCAGCGAGAATTTCCGTTCCAGCAGCAACAGATCGCCCGAGGGCAGAAGCGTCGCATCGCTGACATCGAAACCGTCGGCGCGGCGAACGCTGAACTGGCCGGGCGTCGGCCCGCCGACCAGAAAGGCGATCAGGTTGCCGTCGCGATCGAGCCCGCGCTCGGAGATCGCGATCAGCGTGCCCGCGAGCGGCAGTCCCTTCGGCACGAACACCAGCGCTTCCAGCCCCTTGTTGAACGGCAGCTTCTTCACCGCCGGCGGCATGGGAACGACTTCGCCGCGCGCTCTCGTAAAACCCCTGGCAAAGTCGAAGCGCAGCACCTGGTTGACGCGTTCGAGCCCGATGTAGACGAGGGAGCCGTCGAGCGCGATCGATTCCGAATCGAACCAGCCGCGCGCGGTGATCGGCCGGCCGTCGGGCCCGAGCATGGGGGCTGCCTCGACATCGTCGAGCCCGACCATCTCGCGGCCGGAATAGATGATGCGGCCGGTGAACCAGCTGCCCTTGTCGCTGAAGGAAATGAAGCGCTCGCCCTTGGCATCGAGCCGCAAACCCGACAGCCCGCCGAAGCCGGGAAAGCGCGAGGTCAGGATCAGCCCGCTGCGATATTCGAGCTTGCCGAACCGGATATGGGAGCGGTCACGGGTGTCGAAGTACGGCAACGGCCGGGCCCTGACCTGGATCGAGACCGGCGCGGCGACGGAATGTTCGCCCGAGGCGGTCGGTTTTGATGGCGGCAGGGTCGCGGGCTGCGCCTGCGCGATGGCGGACATCGCCTGCGCCGAAAGCCCCGCCGCCGTTGACATCAGGAAGCGGCGGCGGCTGAGATGCGACGTCATTGTGGTTTCCAGCAACTGACGCCCCAGCTCGCAAACCAACCAACCGCCGTCATTCCGGGGCGCGCGTTAGCGCGAGCCCGGAATCCATACTCCCGATCGTGGTTATTGATTCCGGGCTCGCCCCGGAATGACAATCAAGAATGCAATCTGCGCCGCTGGCTTGACGCGGCCGGCGCCACACCATGGGTCTCGCTGAACAGCTCGGCGAGCTTTTCGGTGATGGCGCCGCCGAGTTCCTCGGCGTCGACGATGGTGACGGCGCGGCGATAGTAACGCGTGACGTCGTGACCGATGCCGATCGCGATCAGTTCGACCGGCGAGCGGGTCTCGATCTCCTCGATGATATGGCGCAGATGCCGCTCGAGGTAATTGCCGGGATTGACCGATAGCGTCGAATCGTCGACCGGCGCGCCGTCGGAAATCATCATCAGTATCTTGCGCTGCTCCTGGCGGCCGAGCAGGCGCTTGTGGGCCCAATCCAATGCCTCGCCGTCGATATTTTCCTTGAGCAGGCCCTCGCGCATCATCAGGCCCAAATTCTTGCGCGACCGCCGCCACGGCGCGTCGGCGGATTTGTAGATGATGTGCCTGAGATCATTGAGGCGGCCGGGATTGGGCGGCTTGCCGGCGGCAAGCCACGCCTCGCGCGACTGCCCGCCCTTCCAGGCGCGGGTGGTAAAGCCGAGAATCTCCACCTTGACGCCACAACGCTCCAGCGTGCGCGCCAGGATATCCGCGCAGGTCGCGGCCACCGTAATCGGGCGCCCGCGCATCGAGCCGGAATTGTCCAACAGCAACGTCACTACGGTATCGCGGAAGGTCGCTTCCTTTTCGTGCATGAACGACAGCGGGTGATAGGGATCCGTCACCACCCGCGACAGGCGCGCTGGATCGAGAATGCCTTCCTCGAGATCGAACTCCCAGGCGCGGTTCTGCTGTGCCATCAATCGGCGTTGCAGGCGGTTGGCGAGCCGCGCGACGATGCCTTGCAGATGCGCGAGCTGCTTGTCGAGATAGCTGCGCAGACGCTCCAGCTCGTCATGATCGCAAAGGTCCTCGGCCGCGATCACCTCGTCGAACTTCGGCGCGAACGCATGATATTCCGGGCCGCGCG
>DATNMT010000473.1:0-5733 GCA_035602495.1 Bradyrhizobium sp. | reverse complement strand
CGCGCGGCCGTCAGCTGCAAAACCGACCAGCATGCCGGCATGTGTCGAGCCGGTGACGGTGCAGACGATGATGTAGTCGAAGGCAAAGCCGAGCGCCTTCTCCTGCGCCCGCACCTCCTCGGCAAAGCCGACATAGCCGAGCCCGCCATATTTGTGCACCGAGGCGCCCGCGGGAATCGCATAGGGCTTGCCCCCCTTGGCCTTGACGTCGGCGATCGCCGCCTCCCAGCTGTCGCGGATGCCGATGTCGAAGCCTTCATCGACCATCTCGATGTCGGCGCCCATGATCCGGCTAAGGAGGATATTGCCGACGCGATCATAGACCGCGTCCTCGTGCGGCACCCAGCTTTCCTGCACCAGCCGGCACTTCATGCCGATTTTGGCCGCGACCGCGGCGACCATGCGGGTATGGTTCGACTGCACGCCCCCGATCGAGACCAGCGTGTCGGCGTTGGAGGCGATCGCATCGGGGACGATGTATTCGAGCTTGCGGAGCTTGTTGCCGCCGAACGCCAGTCCCGAATTGCAGTCCTCGCGCTTGGCGTAGATTTCGACCTTGCCGCCGAGATGCGCTGCGAGGCGCGAAAGCTTCTCGATCGGCGTCGGTCCGAAAGTGAGGGGGTAGCGCTCGAATTTCTCCAGCATCTTCGGCGCCGTCACGCCCACTCGCCCTTGCGAAACACCGGCACGCGCCGTCCGTCGGCGTGAACGCCGTCGATGTCGAGCTTGTCGGAGCCGATCATCCAGTCGATATGGATAAAGCTCTTGTTGCCGCCTTGCGCCGCGATCTGTTCCGGCGTCAGCTTGTCGCCATCGACAAAGCATTTCGAATAGCACTGGCCGAGCGCGATGTGGCAGGCGGCATTCTCGTCGAACAGGGTGTTGAAGAACAACAGCCCGCTTTTCGAGATCGGCGAGGAATGCGGCACCAGCGCCACTTCGCCGAGCCGGCGCGCGCCTTCATCGGTATCCAGCACCTTGCTGAGGACTTCCTCACCGCGCGCGGCCCTGGCCTCGACAATGCGGCCGTCTTCGAATTTGACCGCGATGCCGTCGATCAGCGACCCCTGATACGACAGCGGCTTGGAGCTGACGACGTGGCCGCTGACACGGCGGGCATGCGGGGTGGTGAACACTTCCTCGGTCGGAATGTTCGGGTTGCAGACGATGCCGTTCCTGGCGGTGGAAGCGCCGCCCACCCATTCATGACCGTCGGCGAGCCCGATCGTGAGGTCAGTGCCGGGTCCGGCATAATGCAGCGCGCTGAAGCGCTGGCCGTTGAGCCATTCAGTCCTCTCGCGCAGCGTGGCATCGTGCCTTTCCCAGGCCGCGATGGGATCATCATTGTCGACCCGCGAGGCCGCAAAGATAGCGTCGGCAAGTTTTGTCACCGCGACATTCTCCTCGTCACCAGGAAAAACCAGCTTCGCCCATGACGCATTGGGATAGGCGATGATGTTCCAGTTGACATCGAAGTTGACGATTTTCTGCAGTGCCGGCTGATAGGCGATCGAATTGGCCTTGCTGGCGCGCGCGACCCTGGCGGGGTCCTGGCCGGACAACAGCATCGGATCGTCGCCGACGATGGCAAGCCGCGCGGTGTTGGCACCGAAGGCCTTCGCCATCCCCTCATAGAGCCAGCCGGCGGCACGGTCGAAACTGCCGTCCGGTGCGAAACGATAGCGCGACAGCGTGACGACGTCGTCCGACAGGATCGGGGTCACCAGGCCTGCGCCGGCCTTATAGGCATATTCAGTAACCGTTCGCACCAGCGGCAGCGCCGCGGCGGGCGCCGTCAGCAGAAGGTCCTGTCCTGCTTGCAGGTTCAGCCCGACCTTGATCGCCACCTCGGCGAGGCGATCGAGTTTGACGGGGTCGATCGATGCGGCGATGTTGCGTTCGTGGACGGTCATGGTGTTCGGCCTGTTGGTGAGGGTGCACCCGCTATAAAGTGCCAATTGCAGGCCAAATCAAGGTCACTACTAATTTGGTGCGGTACATTCGTGCAGGCCTAAGCCAATCTCACGTTGTCACAAATTGATCGTCTCATGGCGGCGGCGTTCGGAGGCTTTCGCCACGGCCTCGGTCCGGGTGCGCGCGCCCAATTTGCGGAACAGGGATTCGACGTGGAACTTGACGGTATGCAGCGAGATGTTCAACCGCCGCGCAATCGCCTTGTTGGTCATGCCTTCCGCCAGCGCCGCCAGCACTTCGAGTTCGCGCGGCGTCAGCAAGGCGTGACCGTCGGTCTCGCGCATCACGCCAAAGCCTCGCTCGGTCCCGTCGGGCACGCGGACGATCAGCCCTGCAGCCACCGCCCGGATCGCGGCATCGATCTGGCCCGCATCCGCATGGCGTGACAGCACGCCGGACAACTCATGATCCGCGCCGCCGAGCGTGACGACCGGGCGGGTCTCGCCCGGCGGACCGTCGCCGTCCGCCAAGACGACGTCGGCCGCGTCTTCCATGCCGACGACAAGATGCCCGGCCTCGGCGACCACCCTGCCCAGGGCGCCGCGACGCGAGGCATCCACGGCGTGGACGGCGACCCGCAGCCGCGCAGTTGGCGCAAGTTGGCTTGCCGCTTCGCTCATGCGGCCTGCCGTTCCGCGATGGTGGTCTGCACCGTGATCACCGCACCGCTTCGGATCAGGCGCAGATCGGCCCTTCGCCCGATGCTGTCGGCACCGAACAACTTTGCGATCCTTCGCAAGCGATGCGTCGAGGTGCCGTCGACGCTGAGGATGATATCGCCAGCCAGGACGCCGGCTTGTGCCGCGGGCCCGCCCTCGACCACCGACATCACCATCAGGCCGCTCGACTGATCGGCGGTCTCACGCAGCGCATCGGGCACGGCGACGGGCTGCAGCGCGATACCAAGCCAGCCGCGCGCGACGCGGCCGGCCTTGGCGAGCTGCGGCACGACGCGTTCGATGGTGGCGGTCGGGATCACAATGACCTGGCCGCGCGGCCCGAAGGTCGACATGCCAAGGCATGCGCCCGCGGCGTCGAACACCGGCCCGCCCTCCTCGCGATGCGCAAGCCGGAGATCGAGCACGATGCGCCGGTCGATCAGACCGCCGCGGCTACTATGCCATTCCGGACCGGCGAGATTGACGAGCCCGAGCCGCGCGCTCGCGCCGCCGCTTCCGTCGGCGCCGACGGCCAGCGCCAGCGCGCCGGGATGCGCCTCGCCCGCGGCGATCGCCGGCGCCGCGATCGGCTCTGCCGGCCGCAGGATCGCGATATTGGTGGAGGGATCGCGGCCGGCGAGCTTCGCCGTCACCGCGGCGCCGCCTGGCGCGACGAGCTCGAACTCATCTTTGCGCGGCAGTGATTGCTCGGAAGCAACAACCAGCCCGGATTGCCAAAGCATGCCCGTGATATGCCGCCCATGCGCGAGGCGGATCGCCACGACGGCGCTTTTCGCAAGCGCCGTGCGCGCGACGAGCGCGTTCGAGAATTGGACCAGAGGGTCGGATTGTTCAGTCATGGGTACTCCTATCGTTAAGATAGGCACGAAACTGGGCTTTCCAGTAGCGCCAGACTATCGGCCGGACGGCCGGGTTCGCACTGGCCATTTGACCGGGACCAAAACCTGTCCCCGGCGGCCGCGACAACATTGCTGCTAACCTTCGACAAGGCCGATCAGCGACTGAACGTCCGGAAAGACAAAATCCGGACGCGGAACGGAGGCGTCGAGGGCGACCTGGCGGCGGTTGACCCAGGCGACGGTCAATCCGAGCGGCTTGCCGCCGACAAGATCGGTGAACTGGGATTGCCCGGCGTGCAGGATCTCTTCCCTGGCGCAACCCGCATTTTCAATCAGGTAACGAAACAGCGTGCCGTCGGGCTTGTAGCCTTTGGCGCGCTCAGCCGTGCACACCAGGTCGAAGCTTTGTGGCAACGGCGTCATCGACAAGAGATCATCGTCGATGTTGGACACCACTGCCAGCCTGTGATCGCGGGACAGGCGATCCAGCGTGCCCACGACATCATCGTAAAGGAAGAAGCGCGGGAAGGCCTCGAAGTAGCGATCGATCAGGCGGCCGTCGCCCGCAATCCCGAAATGGGCGAAGGTCTCGGCCAGCGAGAGTTCGCAGATTTCCCGGTACGAGCGGTACGGTTCCCAATAACGCGCGATGTTCCTGTGCTCCCAATGTTCCCAGAACAGCTTGACGTCGAGATGCCGCGCGCCGGCATCGGCCAGGATGCGTTCGAAGGCGCCATAGGAACTGTCGCGAACGCTGATCAGCGTGCCGAACACATCGAACGAGATCAGCTTCGGCCGCGGACCCGGAAGGCGCGCTTCGCTGTTCATCAAATCACGAAGAACCCGTGCGTCGCATCGCGCCGCAATTGGTCGACCAGGCCATATTCCCAGTCGAGATAGGCCTGCATCGCGGCCGTGTCGACATTGGTGCCTTCGTAGGGCCGCCGGTAGCGCCGTGACGGATCGGGCTTTGGCAAGATTTCCGGCGGCCCCGCTTCCAGCACGCGATCGTAGCCGCCGTCGAGCACGTAGACTTCCCAGCCCATTTGCGCGAGCCACGACGCGGTCATGTCGGCGCGGATGCCCCGGTCGTCGGTCAACAGGATGCGCGCGCCGCGTACCGGCGCGGCCATATCGATCTCCTGCACCAGTTGGCCTCCGGGATAGTGGCGGAAACCCCTGAGGTGACCGGCCGCATATTCTTCGGCGTCGCGAACGTCGAAGCGATAGAGCGTGCGATTGCGTTGCCCCTCCAGCGCGATCACCTCTTCCGGGCCGACATGCTTGACGCCGGCGCGATAGGCGACTTCGCGGGCCTTTGCCCGCGCGCCCTCGAACAGGCCGATTTCGCCGCGCCGGTCGGCGCCGTGTTCGAGAGTCTGGTTGGCGAGCGTCCAGCCGATCGTCCCGTTGCGCAGCGCCACCACCTTGTTGGCGACACCGGCGTTGATCAGCGACTGGGTGCCGATGATCGACCGGGTGCGCCCGGCGCAATTGACGATGATGGTGGTCTCGGGATCCGGCGCAATGCTGCCGGCGCGCAACACCAGTTCGGCACCGGGCACGCTGACCGAGCCGGGAATGTTCATGGTGGCATATTCGTCGAAGCGGCGAACATCGAGCACGGCGATATTGGCCTTGCTGGCGATCAGGCTCGCGACTTCGCCGGCGGGCAGTGAGGGCGTGTGCCGGCGCTGCTCGACCAGTTCGCCAAAGGCTTTGGCGTAGGAATTCACGTCCTGGAAGATTTCGTAGCCGGCGCGCTGCCAGGCCTGCAAGCCCCCGTCGAGCTGGCGAATATTGCTGTAGCCCAATGCGGCAAGCCGATCCGCGGCCTGCGCGGCGAAACCTTCGCCGGCGACGTAGACGACCACAGGCACGTCCTTGCGGGGCAGTCTCGTGGAGGCTTCGAGCGCGATCCGGTCGGCCGCCATGTTGGCGGCAAACAGGGGATGACCGGTGGCGAAGGCGGCCTCATGCCGGACGTCGAGCAGCGCGATTTCCTCACGCAGCAGCAGCGCGCGGCGAACTTGCGAGGGCGTGACGGCGGGTGTGGTCATGGGGTGGGCTCGATGAGATTGGCCGCCAGACTTGCACGGTTGAAGGCGCCGATTCAACTAAAGGATCGTCATGTATGGACGGCCCCCTCTCGGCAAGGACTTTTTGGTGTTTCGGCAAACGGATCGGGGAGCGGTCATGTATACGGCCTCGAGAAGCGGTCATTGACCGCGGGCCCTGAT
>DATNMT010000427.1:0-5846 GCA_035602495.1 Bradyrhizobium sp. | reverse complement strand
GCGAGCACCGCCCGCAACCGCAATTCCAGCCGCAGCCCCAACCGCAGCCGCAGCCGGTGATTCCGGATAATGCCAGCGTCGACCGGCTGCCGTCGTTCATCACCGGACCGCAGCCGCAGATCGGCGGCGCCCCCGGCGGATACGACGGCGGCGAGCGGGAGCGCTTCCCGCGCCGACGGCGCCGCCCGCACGGCCCGCGCCCCGAAGGCATGGCCGCGCCCGCGGTACCCGGCGGCGACGATTTCAATCCGGGGAATGAGTAGGCAAGCGCGACGCTTTCCCGACACGTCATCCCGGCGAACGCCCCGCTCCGACCTCATCCTGAGGAGCGGCGTCTTCGCCGCGTCTCGAAGGATGGCCGCGAGTTCACGCGTTGCATCCATCCTTCGAGACGCTTGCTTCGCAAGCTCCTCAGGATGAGGTTCGCATATCGCTGCGAACATGGACGACGAGGGGACTAAACCTTGTCCCGTCGCTGCAGTGACGACGGCACCAGCACCGGCTCCAGCGCCGGGATCAGCCGCGTGCGTTCGCGATGGGCGGGGATGGCGCGGTAGACCTGCTTGGTGGCTTCCACGATATGGACGCCGGCGAACGGCAGCGACAGCGCCGCGCCGACGCGTTCCCATGCCATCGCCGAGCGCAGGAACCAGCCGCCGGCGACTGGCGGCACGAACAGCGCCTCGCCCCACCCCGTCGGCGTGAACCAGGTCTGCCGCAGCAATTGCGTGATCTGCGGACGCGAATAGGGCCGGCCGTGACCGAACGGCGTATTGTCGGTGCGGGTCCACACCCCGCGCCGGTTCGGAATCACGGCGAGCACGCGGCCGGACGGCGCCAGCACCCGCCACACCTCGCGCAACAGCCCTTCGGGATCGTCGGACATTTCCAGCGCATGAACCAAAAGGATGCGGTCGACGGCGGCATCCGGCAGCGGCAGCGCAAACTCGTCGACCAGGGTTGCCAGGGTCGGCCGCGCGGTCGGCCATTTCAGCACGCCTTGCGCCGCCGGCATGAAGGCGATGCAACGCTCGCTATCTTCACGGAACAGGCCGAGATAGGGGGTGGGATAACCGATGCCGAGCACCCGCTGGCCCTGCGCGTTCGGCCAGCGCGCCTGGATGCCGCGATTGATCAGCCGCCGCGCCACGATGCCGAGGCGCTGCGAATAGAAATCGCGGAGGTCGATGACATCGATGGTCATGACGCCAATGTAACATGCCGCCGCGTCCCGCGGGGCGTCGAATATTGCATTGCCGACGGAGCGTTAACGCCATATTTCATGGCTAGATGAAGTCGTAGCGGCGTTCCCTCCCATCCCATACGTGGAGATATCATGGCTGCTGAAATCCGCCTGTTCCCCTGCCTGTCCGATAATTTCGGCTATTTGATTCACGATCCCTCGACCAAGGCGACCGCCTCGATCGACGCGCCGGAAGCGGCCCCGATCCTGAAGGCGCTGGAGCGCGAGGGCTGGACGCTGACCGATATTCTCGTCACCCATCACCACCACGACCATGTCGGCGGCGTCGCCGAGCTGAAACAGAAATACGGCTGCCGGGTGGTCGCCCCGCACGACAAGTCGGCGAAGATCGCCAATGTCGATTTGCGCGTCGGCCAGGGCGACGTCGTCAAGGTGGGCGGCCTGCTGGCGCGGGTGCTGGAAACCCCAGGCCACACGCTGGACCATATCAGCTATGTCTTCGACAACGACAAGGCGCTGTTCGCCGCTGATACGCTGTTCTCGATCGGCTGCGGGCGGGTGTTCGAGGGCAATTACCCGATGATGTGGGATTCGCTGTTGAAGCTGCGGGCGCTGCCCGACGATTTCAAGCTCTATTGCGGTCACGAATACACCGCCGCCAACGTCAAATTCGCGCTCACCGTCGAGCCCGACAATGCCGCGCTGAAGGCGCGTGCCGAGCAAGTGACAAAGTTGCGGGCCGAGGGCAAGCCGACGATTCCGACGCTGCTCGGCGAGGAGAAGAAGGCAAATGTGTTCCTGCGCGCCGACGATCCCTCGGTCGCCGCCAGCCTGCACATGAAGGGCGCAAGCCCCGCCGAGGTGTTCGGCGAACTGCGTGAACGCAAGAACAAATCCTGAGGGACCGAAATGCCGACCGCAGCCGACATCATCGCGGGCCTCGAGCTGAGGCCGCATCCGGAAGGCGGGCATTATCGCGAGACGTTTCGCGATACCAGCGCCGATGCCGATGGACGCGCGCGTTCCACGGCGATTTACTATTTGCTGTCGCGCGGCGAGCGATCGCATTGGCATCGCATCGATATCGTTGAAGTCTGGCATTACTACGCAGGCAACGCGCTGACCTTGCGGATTGCCCATGACGGCGGCGTGCAGCACACGGTCAGGCTCGGACCCGACGTCGCCACGGGCGATCGGCCGCAGGCGATCGTGCCGGCAAATGCCTGGCAGGCGGCCGAAACGACCGGCGACTGGACGCTGGTCGGATGCACGGTGGCGCCCGGATTCGAGTTTGCTCAACTGGAATTGGCGCCGACGTGGTGGGCGCCAACCTGATTCGTCATTCCGGGATGGTCCGAAGGACCAGACCTCAGATGCGCAATTGCGCATCGGGGAATCTCGAGATTCCGGGTTCGATGCGGAGCCTGTCATCGGGCCGCGCTTTGCGCGGACCCGTTGGCATCGCCCCGGAATGACGGCGGTCAGACCCGCCTCCTGAACATATCCCTCGCCGCGATCAGACCGCCACCGGCAATCAACACGGCCGCAAGAACGATGTTCGCGCTCGGCTCGGCAAAGCCGGCCAGGATCAAAAACGCGGTCGAGAGCAGCGGGGTCGCGTAGGAGGCGGCTCCCAGCACGCGGATGTCGCCGCGCTTCATGCCGATATCCCAGGCGTAGAACGCCGCGCCGACCGGACCGACGCCGAGCGCTGCGATCGCGAGCCATTGCACCAACGTCTCCGGCCACACCGTGACCTCGACCAGCCCGTGCACCAATGCGGCGAGCAGCGCGGTGGCGAGGCAAAAGCCTGCCACCGCATCGGTCGGCACCGATTTGAGCTTGCGCGACATCACCGAATAGATCGCCCACACAAACGCCGCGACGAAGGCGGCGACCAATCCGGGCACCTGCCCCGGCGCGAAGCCGCCAGCGCGGTTGCCGGCAAACAATAATACCGTGCCGGCGAGGCCCAACAGCGCGCCGATGACGTGATGCGGCAAAAGCCGCTCGCCGGGCAACAGCGAGGAGAACAGCACGATCAACAGCGGCCAGAGATAATTCAGCAGGCCCGCTTCGGCGGGCGGTGCGAAGCGCAGCGCCAGGAAATAAAGCGCGTGATAGCCGAACAGCCCGCCGACGCCGACGATCCACGCCAGTGGCCGCTGCCGCAAGGCGCGCACCGCCTCCGGCCGCCCGATCCAGGTCATGAACCCCGTGAGCGCGCCGATCGCGAATGTCATCGCCGCGAGCTGAAAGGCCGGAATTTTTCCGGTCGCCACCGTCAAGGCGGCCAGCAGCGACCACATCAGGATCGCCGTCAGTCCGATCAGGGTCGCGGTGCGTGGGGTCATTGGATCGCGCAATGGCCAAAGTTCTCTTACGTCATGGCCGGGCATAGCCGTCCGAAGGACGGCGTCGCTTCCGCTCGCCTATGCCCGGCCATCCACGTCTTGCTTGCGTGGTTGTAAAGACGTGGATGCCCGGCACAAGGCCGGGCATGACGTTTGGTCAGAAAGCTGGATTGCTTCGTCGCTTGCCCTCCTCGCAATGACGGGGAGCAATCACACCATATACTGCCCGCCATTGATCGACAGCGTCGAGCCGGTGATGGCGCCGGCCTCGTCGGCGGCGAGGAACACCACGGCGCGGGCGATTTCGTCGGGCTCGCCGAGGCGGCCGACCGGGATCAGCGGCAGGATGCTTTTCTCCAGCACCTCCTTCGGCACCGCCTGCACCATCTCGGTATTGATATAGCCCGGACAGATCACGTTGACGGTGACGCCGCCCTTGGCGTTTTCCAGCGCGAGCGCCTTGGTGAAGCCGATATCGCCGGCCTTGGCGGCCGAATAATTGACCTGGCCGAACTGGCCCTTCTGGCCGTTGATCGAGGAGATGTTGATGACGCGGCCGAATTTGCGGGCGCGCATGCCCTCGATCACCTGCCGCGTCATGTTGAACAGCGAGCCGAGATTGGTGTTGATCACCGCGCTCCACTGCTCCAGCGTCATCTTGTGGAACGCGCCGTCCTTGGTGATGCCGGCATTGTTGACGAGCACGTCGACCGGGCCGAGGTCGGCCTCGACCTTTTTGACGCCGGCGGCGCAGGCATCGAACGAGGCGACATCCCATTTGTAGACGGGAATGCCGGTCTCGGCCTTGAACTTTTCCGCTGCCGCGTCATTGCCGGCGTAGCTCGCCGCGACCTTGTAGCCGGCGGCCTTCAGCGCCTTGCTGATCGAAGCTCCAATACCTCTCGTGCCCCCCGTCACCAGCGCAACACGTGCCATGTCGTATCCTTCCCTTGAGCTTTTTTGAGCTATCGCTCTTTAACCGCGAATTATGCGGTCGGTTTGATCAACATCAAGAACAAAACGCCCGGCTTGAGGCCGGGCGTCTTATCTTAAGTATCAGGCGTGCGGTTGCGAGATGAACTTTTCATCACGCCGCGCCGCACGATTAGTCGCGTGCAATGCACATCGCAATACCCATGCCGCCACCGATGCACAGGGTGGCGAGGCCCTTCTTGGCATCGCGCTTCTGCATCTCGTGGAGCAGCGTCACCAGCACGCGGGCGCCGGAGGCGCCGACGGGGTGGCCGATCGCGATCGCGCCACCGTTGACGTTGACCTTGGACGTATCCCAGCCGAGGTCCTTGTTGACCGCGCAGGCCTGCGCGGCGAAGGCCTCATTGGCCTCGACCAGATCGAGGTCGCCGATGTTCCAGCCGGCCTTCTTCAGCGCGGCGCGCGAGGCGGGAATAGGCCCGGTACCCATGATCTTGGGATCGACGCCGGCCTGGCCCCACGACACGATACGACCGAGGACCTTCTTGCCCTCCTTGGCCGCCTGCCTGGCGGTCATCAGCACCACGGCGGCGGCGCCGTCATTGATGCCGGAGGCGCTTCCCGCGGTGACGGTGCCGTCCTTCTCGAAAGCCGGCTTGAGCTTGGCCATCGCATCCAGCGTGGCGCCGTGGCGCGGATATTCGTCGTCGGCCACGATGATGTCGCCCTTGCGGGTCTTGATGGTGACCGGGACGATCTCGTCCTTGAACTTGCCGGCCTTCTGGGCGGCCTCGGCCTTGTTCTGCGAGGCGACCGCGAACTCGTCCTGCTGGGAGCGGGTGATCTGGTACTGCCGCGCGACGTTCTCGGCGGTGTTGCCCATGTGGTAGCCGTTGAAGGCGTCCCACAACCCGTCCTTGATCATGGTGTCGATGAATTCGATGGGGCCCATTTTGGTGCCGCCGCGCAGGTACTGCGCGTGCGGGGCCATGCTCATGGATTCCTGGCCGCCGGCGACGACGATTTCGGAATCGCCGTTGAGCAGGGCCTGGTAGCCCAGCGCCACCGTCCGCAGGCCGCTGCCGCAAAGCTGGTTGACGCCCCAGGCCGGGCTTTCCACCGGGATGCCGGCGGCGATCGAGGCCTGGCGGGCCGGGTTCTGACCCTGCGCCGCGGTCAGGATCTGACCCATGATGACCTCGGAGACGCGGCCCGGCTCGATGCCGGCCCGCTCAAGGGCTGCCTTGATGGCGACGGCGCCGAGATCGTGGGCCGGCATGGTGGCGAACGCACCGTTGAAACTTCCGACCGGGGTGCGGGCGGCGCTGACGATGACGACATCGTCTGACATGGAC
>DATNMT010000419.1:0-29866 GCA_035602495.1 Bradyrhizobium sp. | reverse complement strand
CCCGCCGGCAACGCCGCGTCGGTGACAAAGGTCTGGATCTGGCTGAGATGGGCGATGCGCACCGGGGCGCTGCGGCGGAGCTTTGTCGAGTCCGCGACCAGCATCACGCTGCGCGCGTTGGCGATGATGGCCTGCGCGGCCTGCACCTCGCGATAGTCGAAATCCAGCAGCGCGCCCTCTTCGTCGATCGCGGACGCGCCGATGATGGCGTAGTCGACCTTGAACTGGCCGATCAGGCTGATCGCGGTCGAGCCGATCACCGCGCCATCGGCACGGCGCACCGCGCCGCCGGCCACGATCACCTCGATGCGCGGATGCCGGTATAACAGCATCGCGACGTTGAGATTGTTGGTGATGACCAGCAGGTCTTCGTGCGAGGTCAGGGCGCTGGCGACCTCTTCGGTGGTGGTGCCGATGTTGATGAACAGCGAGCAGCCGTTCGGGATCAGCGCCGCGGCGGCAGCACCGATCGCCTTCTTCTCCTCGGCGGCGACGAAGCGACGGGCTTCATAGGCCAGATTCTCGACGCCGGAGGCAATGATGGCGCCACCATGGATGCGGGTCAGCGAGCGGTGGTCGCAGAGATCGTTGAGGTCCTTGCGGATGGTCTGCGCCGAAACCTCGAAACGGCGGGCGAGGTCTTCCACCGTCACCCGGCCGAAGGCTCGGGCGATGTTGAGGATTTCATTCTGGCGGTGGGTAAGGCCGGTCACGGCGGCACCTCGGCACAAGGACGCATCCCATGGTGCGTCCGTTCCGGCATCCGGTCAACGCGGCAGATCGGCCGCAAGGCGCGCTGAGGGCCGAACGTCGGATTACGGTTAAGGCGATCAACTTGCTGCGAGCCATCATCAAAGCTTCGCGCAGGCTTCCTGCGGCGCAGCATCCGGTTGCCTTTGGCGGAATGCACCTTCCGGTCGCCGCTGGCTGACTGTAGAATCCCGCTGAAGGGATCGATGCGAACCGATTCCCAGGAGCGAAGGAAACGACCAACCAGAGGGGACAAATTCAATGGCTATGGCAATCACACAAGGGGCGTTGTCCGAGGCCGATCATAGCGCGCAATTGCGCAAGGCGGTCATCGCGTCAACCATCGGCACCGCGATCGAGTGGTACGACTTCTTCCTTTACGGCACCGCGGCCGGGCTTATTTTTGGCAAGCTCTACTTTCCCAACGAGGACGCGTTGACGGCGACGCTGGCGGCCTTCGGCACCTATTTCATCGGCTTCGTCGGACGTCCGATCGGGGCCGCGATATTCGGTCACTACGGCGATCGCATCGGCCGCAAGGCGACACTGATCGCCACGCTCTTGTGCATGGGTATCGCGACCTTCCTGATCGCGTTCGTGCCGACCTATTCGTCGATCGGCATCTGGGGCGCCGTCATCCTCACCGTGTTGCGGATGCTCCAGGGTATCGGCGTTGGCGGCGAGTGGGGCGGATCGGTGCTGCTGGCGATGGAATGGTCGCGCACCCATGGTCAACGCGGGTTGGTGGCCTCCTGGCCGCAATTCGGCGTGCCGTGCGGCCTGTTCCTTTCAAACCTTGCCGTCCTCGTATTCAGCCAATTGACCGGCGACCAGTTCGTCACCTGGGGCTGGCGGCTTCCCTTCGCGCTCTCGATCGTTCTCGTTGGCGTCGGACTGTGGATTCGCCTCGGCATCCTTGAGACGCCGGTGTTTCAGCAACTGCTGGACGACAGGAAGATCGAGAAGGCCCCCGTCGTCGAGGTGTTCAGGAAGCATCCGAAGGAGATATTGCTGTCGGCATTGCTGCGGATGTCCGAGCAGGCGCCGTTCTATATCTTCACCGCCTTCATCTTCGCCTACGCGGTCGGCACCCTGAAAATGTCGCGCGATCTGATCTTGATGGCGGTGCTGGTCGCCTCCTGCGTCTCGTTCGTCACCATCCCGCTCTCGGGCCACATCTCCGACCAGATCGGGCGCAGGAAGATGTACCTGATCGGCGCGGCGACGGTGGGCGTGTTCGGCTTCCTGTATTTCGGAATGGTGGACACCGCATCTCCATTGTTGGTTTTCATCGCGATCGTGCTGTCACTGATCCCGCATGACATGCAATACGGACCGCAGGCAGCCTTGATCGCGGAGGCGTTTACGCCGCGCTTGCGCTACAGCGGCGCCTCGCTGGGCTATCAGCTCGCTTCCGTGATTGCCGGCGGTCCGGCGCCCCTGATCGCAACGGCCCTGTTCGCCACCTATCACTCCGGCTATGCGATTTCCATCTACATCGCCGCCTGCTCGGTCATAAGCCTGGTGGCGGCGTCGTTCATGCCTGATTACACCGGCCAGGACATTTCGAAGGAGTATGATGACTGACACAGCCTGCGTCGGTTATTGAAGAGGGTCTGGGTTCGCCCAGGCCCTCTTGTTTTGCCGGCATGTCCGGGATGGCTCATTTTTCGACACAGCTGCAAATGACGGGCGCCCAATGTCATAGTTGGAAAAAATGCAAGGCCGGGAGGCACGAATGGCTTTGACGGAATCCTATGTCGCGGGACCGGCGACGCCGGCGGTGCGCGATGTCACGCTCGGCCAGTTGCTCGAACGGGCGGCGAAATCGGCACCGGACCGGATTGCGCTGATCGCAGGTGTGCCCGACCCCGCACTGCGCCGGCAGTGGACCTATGCCGAGCTTTACGCCGAGGCGGAGCGCACCGCGCGGGCACTGCTGACCCGCTTCAAGCCGGGCGAGCGGATCGCGGTCTGGGCGCAAAACCTGCCGCAATGGATCATGCTCGAATTCGGCACCGCGCTCGCCGGCATCGTGCTGGTCACCGTCAACCCCGGCTTCAGGGCGAGAGAACTCGAATATGTGCTGAAGCAATCGCGCGCCGCCGGCGTGTTCGTGGTCACCGCATTCCGCGGCAATCCGATGCTGGAGACGGTGCACGAAGTCGCGCCGCGCTGCGCGGAACTGCGCGAGATCATCTGCTTCGACGACTGGGGCGCCTTCATCAAGGCCGGCGACCACAGGAATATCGCGCTTCCCGCGGTCAAGCCGACCGATCCCGTGATGATCCAGTATACCTCGGGCACCACGGGGTTTCCGAAGGGCGCGCTGTTGCACCATCGCGGGCTCGCCAACAACGGCGCCGACACCGCCGAGCGCATGGGCGTAGACCCCGGCGACGTGTTCGTCACCACCATGCCGCTGTTCCACACCGGTGGCTGCGTCTGCTGCGTGCTGGGCGCGGTGTCCAAGGCGGCGACCCAGGTGCTGCTGGAGGCGTTCGAACCGGGCCTGGTGCTCGAACTGTTCGCGACCTACCGCGGCAATGCGATGGTCGGCGTGCCGACCATGCTGGTGGCGATGCTGGAGCATGCGTCGTTCGCGTCGTCAGATCTTTCATCGGTGAAGGCCATCTGTTCAGGCGGCTCGACGGTGCCGGCGGCGCTGGTCACTCTGTTCGAGCAAAAATTGGGCGCGCCCTTCACCATCGTGTTCGGACAGACCGAATGTTCGCCGGTGGCGGCGCAGACCATGACGACCGACAGCATCGAGGATAAGGCCGGCACCATCGGGCTGCCGCTGCCCAACATGGAGACCAAGATCGTCAATCCCGACACCGGCAAGATCTGCGCGATCGGCGAAATCGGCGAGTTCTGCACCCGCGGCTATCACATCATGCTCGGCTATTTCGAAATGCCGGAGGCGACCGCGGCCGCGATCGATGCCGACGGCTGGCTGCACACCGGCGATCTCTGCGCGATGGACGCACGCGGCTATTGCACGGTCGAGGGCCGGCTGAAGGACATGATCATCCGCGGCGGCGAGAACATCTATCCGCGTGAGCTGGAAGAGCTGCTGTTTCGCCATCCCAAGGTCGGCGAGGTCGCGGTCATCGGCCTGCCGCACGAAAAATGGGGCGAGGAGGTCGCCGCCGTCATCCGCCCCGCGCCCGGCGCCACCATCGACAAGGACGAATTGACCGACTACATGCGCAGCTTCCTCGCCCCGCACAAGACGCCGCGGCACTGGTTCGTGGTCGAGGCATTTCCGCTGACGGGATCGGGCAAGATCCAAAAATTCAAGCTGCGCGAATTCTGGACCAAGGGCGAGATGCAGGCGTTGTGACGGCGGCAAGCGCCTGCCAGTCGTTCACGACAGCGCGCGAGGTTCCAGGACGCCTTGATGATCGAAGGTCTCAGAGGTCAGCCGAAACAGATGGCGAATGAAGCCCTTCTCGTCCACGACTTCCAGCCGCCACTCGGGGCTGTCCCGAAGCCCCACGACTGTGTCTCCGACAAGATCGGAGCACACCCTCGCAGCCTCCTGCCACACGGAGTCGTCATCCGGCGAATCGACAGCCAGATCGGTTGAATGAGAGCCTCGGCGGATTCGGAAGGTGTAACGAGTCATGCGCGAATCATAGGGTTACTGGCCGCCGATGTCGGTTCGGTACCCGACAACCGAACGCTATTCGATCACCTCGTCGGCGCGGCCGAGCAGCGGCAGCGGAACGGTGATGCCGAGCGCCTTGGCGGCCTTGAGGTTGGGCGATGCGGCTGTGCGCGGTGTCTTGCGAATTGCGCGGCCGGCGCCGGACTAGGCGGGTCGTGGCAATTCAGCCGTATGAAACGGTTCGAGCGTGTCGATGGCCTCGACGGCCTGCGTTCGCCAGTCCCATTTGAACATGCGCAGCACCATCTTGTCCGGCGTGAAGTCGACCAGCGTGAAGCCGTGCTGCTCGATCGGCTTGACCTGCTCGTCCATGTCGAGATGCGCGGGCGGCATCGCGCCGGTCCCGCGCCGCCCCGAGGGCCAGCCAAGCGGATTCGGGCGGCAGCCGATCGGGCCCGACAATACCGTGGTGATCGGGTTCGCCTTCAGATCGAGCGTGCCGCTGCGCAGCATCCGTCCGATGCCGATCGCGTGCAGGTCGCCGCTGATCACGAGCGGCCTTCGGCTTTTCATCGCGGCCATCGCCGCGATCAGCCGATCATGCTGCTTGAGCCAGCCCGATTGCCAATAGGGTTTTGGTATATCCGCGGTGAGCTTGCCATCGGGGCCGAGGACATCCGGGTACCATTCGCCCCACTTGCCGGCCGTCCAGCCCGGCGGATTGGAGGGAACGTGCACCAGATGGGCCACCTCGGTTGAAGCGGTGCGCGCTTTCAGCCATTTCTCGACTTCGAGATCGACATACACCGCACTCGGACCCGACATCGTCAGCGTGCGGCGAATGTCATACAGCAGAATTTCGGCCAACCGCCCGTAACGAACCGTGCCAAAACTCTCCGACACGCCCCAGGCGCGATCGCCGGCCGACGACCATGGCAGGCCGAGCGGGCGCGCGACGTCCGGCAGGAATTCGGGATAGTACATGCTCTGCGTGGCGCGGGCGAGCTGCAGCATGAAGAACGTCGGCGGGAAGGTGACGACGTCGTCGGTGGCCTCGTCATTGTCGAAATAATCGTGATCGTCCTGCATGAAGAACATCGGCGTCGACCGGAAGTCGGTGCCATAGACCGGAACGATCTGCGGTCCGGCGGCGCGCTTCAGCACGGTCTCGTTGTCGCCGCCGAGCACGATCGCCGACCTGTCGAACGAGCCGGCAAGCTTGATCGCTTCGGGGGTCTGGAACAGCTTTCCGCCGACCGGCGCCAGCAGGTCCCAGTACACCTGATCGCCATTGGCGACGACCGCATCGGGTCGCAGGGAAAGTCCGCGCCGCAGCAGCCGATTGCGCACCACGGTCGGGAGGAATTTGTGGACCTCGTGGCCGCCGCCGCAGGTATAGATCAAAAGCCGGAACTTTTCGGGCCGCGTATCGGGACCCGGAAAGGTCGCCAGTTCCCAAGGCTCGCATAGCGGGCGGCCCCTGGAGCCCACCAGCGACAGCGTGTAGCGGGTCTGAGGCTGCAGATCGGTGACATAGAAATGCCAGTGTTCGCCGCGCGTGTCGCCGATGCGGCCATTCACCGACGTGCCGCCGACGTTCAGGGTCGGGGCCTCCGCGAGGGGCGTCGCGAAGGACGTCTTGATCAGCATCCTGGTGTCGCTGACCGTCGGCAACAGATGACGCAAGGCGCCGGCGTCCCATGTGGCGCTCGGATGCGCCGTGACCGAGGTTGCTTGCGCGAACAAGTCGGTCGGTACAGCCAGCGAAAGGGCGGTCGCGGCAGAACTGCGCAGGAATTTCCGGCGGTCGCTTGTAAGCATGACAGGCCCTCCGCGCGTCGTGTCGCCTGCTCGAATAATAGATCTGGCTTCCGGCGCAAGCCTAGACTGAATCTTGCCACAACTGGCGTCGTCTCACTCAATCACCTCGTCGGCGCGAGCCACCAGCGTTGCCGGCAGTTCGAGGCCAAGCTTTTTGGCAGTCTTGAGATTGATAACTAGCTGGAATTTTGTGGGGAGCTGAACCGGGAGATCGGCCGGCTTCGCGCCTTTCAGAACCCGATCGACATATGATGCAGCCCTTTCGTACTGATCAGGGAGATCAACGCCGTAGGATATCAGGCCACCATTGGTGACGAAGAAGCGATATGGATAGACTGCGGGCAGGCGAAGTCGCGCTGCCATCGCAACGACCACGTCGCGATGCAAGGTGGCTACCGGACTGGGAAGCACAACGAGCGCGCCATTTGGTTCACCCGCGAACGAAGCGATGCCGGTTTCGATTTCCGCGGCATCGCGCACGCTGACCGGTATCAGCTGAACCTTGAAGGAAGGCGCGGCCGCCTCGATGGTCCGCAAATAAGCTGCCCAGGATGGATTGGCCGGGTCAAAAACGACCGCGATGCGGCTGACCGCCGGCGAGCATTCCTTTATCACCTGCAGCCATCTTCCCCCGATCGAAAACTCGAAATTGGTGAAGCCCGTTACGTTGCCATCCGGATGCGCGAGGTTGGTGACATATCCGGCCGAAACGGCATCCGGAACCTGCACGAATACGATCGGAATGGATAACGTCTGCTGCCGCACCGCCGTAACCGCAGGGGTGGTCGCAGCGACAATCACATCAGGCCGAAGCTCGACCAGCTCCTTTGCGAGCTTCGGGGTGAGAGTCGCATCGCCTCCCCCGAAACGATAGTCGATCCGAACGTTGCGGCCGTCGATCCACCCGCGCTGTTCCAGTCCCTTACGAAACGAGGCGGCCCAGATAGAGTCAGGACCGTTCTCTGCGTTAGACGTGATATATGCGATCAACCGCTGCCGCTCAGGCTGCTGCGCTCGCGACAGCACCGGCCAGGCTGCGGTTCCGACAAGTCCCGCAACGAACTCGCGCCGCCTCAGTCGATCAAATCGCATCTCCTCCTCCACATCGGCATCGCGCTTTTTTGCAAAAGGCTACCACACTCCCAAGAGAGGGTGAATGTGAAAAGTCGGGCGCTGGCGCGCGCCGCTTCAGATCGCCAATTGCGAGGCGGATCGCGGTGCCGCCGTCCGGGAATGACCGGAATCCATCATGCCGGAATCGGCGGCTCGCCTTGCTTGATCGCCTGCGGATGTCCGGAATCGTCGATCGAGACGTAGGTAAAATTGCCGTCGGTGACCAGGATCGAACTCGTCTCCTTGCGGCGCAATACCCAAGCCTCGAGATGGACGGTGACCGAGGTCCTGCCGGTCCGCACCAGATTGGCGTGCACGGAAACCAGATCGCCGACATAGACCGGCTTTCTGAAATTCATCGCGTCGATCGCGACCGTGACGGTACGCGATTTCGCGATCTTGGAGGCAAAAATGCCGCCGCCGATATCCATCTGACTGAGCAGCCAGCCGCCGAAAATATCGCCGTTGGCGTTGGTATCGGCGGGCATCGCCAGCGTGCGGGTGCAGAGATCGCCGCACGGTTCTGCTTCCGTAGTCGGCGGGGCGTGAACGGCTGGCGTGTCGGTCATGTCTGAGGGCCCGTCGAGGCGTATTTTAAATACATTATTGGAAACTATCCCAGCCGCCATCCGGCGTGAACCGGCCGCCGTATTTGGCGGCGAGCGCGCGCAAGGCGGACACGACGTTTTCCGTCCCGCGGCTGCGCGCGTAATTCAAGGGACCGCCGCGGAAGGGGGCATAGCCGGTGCCGAAGATCATCGCGCCGTCGACCATGTCGGCGTTGTCGACGATGCCCTCGCGCAAACAGGCAACGCAGACATTCGACATCGGCAGGATCAGCCGGTCGATCATTTCGTCGGTCGGCTGCGCCGCGGACGGCGAAGCCGGCGCTTTGTCGGCCTTGCCATCCCGCCACGCATAAAAGCCCTTAGCCGTTTTGCGGCCGAGTTCGCCGCGAGCGACCTTCTCGCGCAGCCAGGCCGGCGTCGGCGGCAACTGGTCGCCGAATTTCGAGCGCAGCATGTCGCCGACAGCCAGGCAAATATCGAGACCGACCTGATCGGCGAGCTCGATCGGGCCCATCGGCATGCCGAATTTTTCCGCCGCCGCATCGATGGCGCGCTTGTCGATCTTCTCGTCCAGCATCACCATCGCCTCCAGCATGTAGGGCGTCAGCGCGCGGTTGACGACAAAGCCGGGCGAGCTCTTGACCGGCAGCGGCAGCCGGTCGATGGCGCCGACGAACGCCAGCGCCTCCTTCAGCATCGCGGGATCGCTGCCGTCATGGCTGACGACCTCGACCAGTTGCAGCCGCGAGACCGGATTGAAGAAGTGCAACCCGACCAGCCGCTCGGGTTTTGCCAAGGTGGTGCGCAAATCCTGCAGCGGGATGCTGGAAGTGTTGGTGGCGAGAATCGCGCCCGGCTTCATCCTCGGCTCGAGTCCGGCATAGACTTTCTGCTTCAGCTCCAGTTTTTCCGGCACCGCCTCGATGATGAGGTCGGCGTTGCGCACGCCCTCGCCGTCGAGATCGGGCATCAACCGATCCAGCGCGTCACGGATCTCGGTGCCCCTGCGCATGATCTTGCCGAACAGATCCGCGGCGCGCTTGATCGCGCCGGCGATCGGCTCCGGCTTCATGTCGCCGAGCGTGACGCGAAGGCCCTGGTTGGCGCACCAGGCCGCGATATCGCCGCCCATCGCGCCGGCGCCGATGACGTGGACGTGGCCGATCTTGTTGCCGCTGCCCGCAAGCTTCTTCATTTGCTCGCGCAGGAAAAACACCCGGATCAGGTTCTGCGCCGTCGGCGTCACCATCAGACGGGCGAACGAGGTTTTTTCCGCGGCCAGCATCGCCGCCTTGTCGCCGCCGTGCTTTTCCCAGAGATCGATCAGCGCATAGGGCGCGGGGTAATGCTCGTGGGGCGCGGCCTTCTCCGCCTCGGCGCGCATGCGGGAGGCGAGGAAACCTCTCGCGGGGCCGGAATTGAGAAGGGCGTTCAACGGACCTGGCCGGGCGTGCTTCAAGCGGCCGAACAGCGCGTCCTTGACGGCATTGCGGACATGCCGTTCCTGCGCCACGCCATCGACCAGCCCGAGCGATTTTGCCCGGCGCGCGTCGATGGTCTTGCCGGTCAGCATCAAGCTCATCGCCTGCATCGGATTGACGAGCTGCGTGAACCGCGCGGTGCCGCCCAGGCCCGGATGCAGGCCGAGCAGCACCTCCGGAAAGCCAAACCGCGCGCCGTCGATCGCAATGCGCGACTGACAGGCCAGCGCGACTTCGAGGCCGCCGCCGAGGCAGAAGCCGTGGATCACCGCGACGCTTGGAATCTTCAGGGCTTCGAGACGGTCGATCACGGCGTGCGCCCGGCCGATCGCCGTCTCGACCGGTTGCGGATCGGTGGCGCCGCGGAATTCGTTGACGTCGGCGCCGGCGATAAATCCGGATTTCTTGGCCGAGCGGATGACGAGGCCGGCGGGCCGCTGGCTTTCCAGCGCCGCCAGCACGGCGTCGAGTTCCTCGATGACATCGGCCGACAGCGTATTGGCGCTGGCATTGGCGCGGTCGAACAACAGCCAGGCGACGCCGTCGGAGTCGCGCGTCAGCTTGAAATTCCGGTAGGGACCGCTCTCGTCGGGCTTCGGCCCGAGTGCGAGCACGCGGTCGGCGAGAACGTCCATGATCCTGGAATCCATGATCACACCATCTCGATCAGCATCGCGCCGCCCTGCCCGCCGCCGATGCATTCGGTGGCGATGCCGCGTTTGGTGCCGAGCCGCTTCATGGCGTTGACCAGATGCAGCACGATGCGGTTGCCGCTGCAGCCGACGGGGTGGCCGAGGCTGATCGCGCCGCCATCGACGTTGAGCTTGGTCCGGTCGATCTCTCCGGCGGCGCCGTCGAGGCCAAGGATCTCGCGGCAGAATTTGTCGTCATTCCAGGCGGCGAGGCAGCCCAGCACCTGCGTCGCAAAAGCTTCGTTCAATTCCCAGGTCTCGATATCGCCGAGCGACAGATTATGGCGCTTCAACAGCTCGCTCGCCGACAGCACCGGACCCAAGCCCATGATCGAGGGGTCGAGCGCGGACCACTGGCTGTCGACGATCACGGCCTTCGGCGTCAGGCCGTGCTTCTTGACCGCGTCTTCCGAGGCCAGGATGGTCCAGCAGGCGCCGTCGGTGATCTGCGAGGAATTGCCGGCGGTGACTTGGCCCCAGGGACGCTCGAACACGGGGTTCAGCTTTGCCAGTGTTTCGGGCGTCGAGTCCGGCCGCACGCCGTCGTCATGGTCATAGAATTTGCCGTCGCGGCCGAAGGCGGTTTCGACTTCGCCTTTCAGAAAGCCCGAGGCTTGCGCATTCGCCAGCCGCTTGTGGCTTTCGACCGCGTAGGCGTCCGATTGCACGCGGGTAATGCCGAAGAGATGGCCGACCACTTCAGCGGTCTGTCCCATATTGAGTTCGGTGATCGGATCGGTGAGCCCGCGCTCGAGGCCGATGATCGGCTTGAAATAGGCGGGACGCGCTTTCGCCAGCGCAGCCAGCTTGCCCAAAATGCCCTTGGCGCCGGCCAGCCCCGCGAACCAGCGCACGCCCTGCTGCGGCCAGACCAAGGGCGCGTAGCTCAGCGCCTCGGCGCCGCCGGCCAGGATCAGATCCGAGATGCCTTCCTCGATGTAGCGATAGGCGGTGTCGATCGACTGCATGCCGGAGCCGCAATTGATCTGCACCGTGAAGGCGACCATGGATTCCCCCATGCCGAGCCGCAATGCGGCGACGCGGGCCGGATTCATCTCGTCGGCAATCACATTGACGCAGCCGAGAATGACCTGATCGAAGGCGGTGGGCGCAAAGGGTTGCCGGGCCAATAGCGGCCGGCCGCATTGCACGGCGAGGTCCACGGGCGTGAACGGGCCGGGGCCGGAGCGCGCTTTCAGGAACGGCGTGCGGCTGCCGTCGATGATAAAAACCGGTCGCGCCATCAGCTTGCCGCCCTTGTCTCACCCAGCTCTTGAAAGAATTGATGCACTTCGGCCGGCTTCTTGTAAATCGGTGATAGTGCTTCGGGCGGGAAGTCATCGACCTCGATCACTTTCGCAACTGCCTGATGCGCCGCCGCAAGCTGCTCGCCTTCGGCCTGCGTAATGACGCCCCGCTTCACCGCCTCCTGCCAGTCGTGCAGATGGGCGGCGCGGATTCGCTTGGCGATATCCTCCGCGCCGGTGACCAGCAGGAACGCCTTTTCCAGCCGCGCCACGCCGCGGTCGTCGTCGACATGCGACAAATCCGGCGTGAGGCGGTCGCGCGCCACTGAGGGCTCCAGCACCAGCTGCGCGCATTGATGGACCACGCGATCCGACGGCCCGAGCACGCGGGCGCCGAACGGCTGGACCAGGAATTTCAGCACGACTGCGACAAAGCGATTGGGCAGATTGGCGAGGATTTCCGCAAAACGGCTTTCGATGGTGCGGATACCGCTCGCCATGCACCATTCGAGCGCGGCGAAATCGGCTTGCTGGCGCCCCTCGTCCTGCCAGCGTTTCAGCGCAGCCGAGAGCAAATAGAGTTCCGACAGGATGTCGCCGAACCGCGCCGACAGCATCTCCTTGCGCTTCAGCGCACCGCCCAGCGTGAGCAACGCCATGTCGGCGCAGAGCGCAAAAGCGGAGGAGTAGCGCGAAAGCTGCCGATAGAACCGGGTCGCCTCTCCAGCGTCGGCCGCCGGCGCGAACATGCCGCCGGTCCAGCAGCGGCCCCAGGCGCGGAACAGCGTGGTGATGCTGTGGCCGACATGTTTCCAGAACGCCTTGTCGAAGGCGTCCAACCCCTTGGTGCGGTCCTGTTCACCCAGCGCGTTCATCTCTTCCAGCAGATAAGGATGGGCGCGGATCGCACCCTGCCCGAAAACGATCAGATTGCGGGTCAGGATGTTGGCGCCTTCGACCGTGATGCCGACCGGCACCGAGCGGTAGAGGCTACCCATGTAGTTCTGCGGACCGTCGATCACGGCCTTGCCGCCATGGATGTCCATGGCGTCGTCGATGGCGATCCGCATCCGCTCGGTCGCCTGCAGCTTCATGATGCCGGAAATCACCGCGGGATGATGCCCCTGATTGAGCGCCGCACAAGTCAGCCGCCGCGCGGCGTCGAGCAGATAGGCGGTGCCCGCGATGCGCGCCAGCGGCTCCTCGATGCCCTCGAATTTGCCGATCGAGATGCCGAACTGCTCGCGGATCCGGGCATAGGCGCCGGTGGTGCGCGCCGCAAGGGCCGCGCCGGCGGCCGACAGCGACGGCAGCGAGATGCCGCGGCCGGCGGCGAGCGCCGTCATCAGCATCTTCCAGCCCTGGCCGAGGCGCATCTGTCCACCGATGATGTAATCCATCGGGATGAAGACGTCGCGGCCCCAGTTCGGGCCGTTCTGGAACACCTGCATCGCCGGCAGGTGGCGATGGCCGATCTCGACGCCCGGCAGATGGGTCGGGATCAGCGCCACCGTAATGCCGAGTTCATCTTGCGAACCCACGAGATGATCGGGGTCGAAGGCCTTGAAAGCCAAGCCCAAAAGCGTCGCGACCGGGCCGAGGGTGATGTAACGCTTGTGCCAGTTCAACCGCAGCCCGAGCACTTCGCGGCCCTCGAAATTACCTTTGCAGATGATGCCGCTGTCGATCATCGCCGCCGCGTCGGAGCCGGCTTCCGGACTGGTCAAGCCAAAGCAGGGTATCTCGCGACCGTCGGCCAGCCGCGGCAGCCATTGCTGCTGCTGGTCGCTGGTGCCGAAACGCATCAGGAGTTCGCCGGGCCCGAGCGAGTTCGGCACCATCACGGTGACGGCGGCGGCGAGCGAGCGCGACGACAGCTTTCGCACCACTTCGGAATGCGCATAGGGCGAAAAGCCGAGGCCGCCGAACTCCTTCGGGATGATCATGCCGAAGAATTTCTTGCGCTTGATGAAGTCCCAGGCTTCCGGCGGCAAATCGCGCCATTCCCAGTTGATCTTCCAGTCGTCGAGCATGGCGCAGAGTTCGTCGACCGGGCCGTTGAGGAAGGCCTGCTCTTCCGCGGTCAGGGTCGCGGGCTGCGTGGCCAACAGCTTCGCCCAGTCGGGATTGCCCGTGAAAAGGTCGGCGTCCCACCAGACGTCGCCGGCCTCCAGCGCCTCGCGTTCGGTGTCCGACATGGCCGGCAACACGCCGTGGGCCCAGGAGAAAATCGGCTTGGTGATGAAATCGCGGCGAAAGCTCATGGCGATGTCCTCCTTGGGGAAAGGGCGCGCGGTCCGGCGGTCACGCTTATGCCAAAAGACGGCTCATTGTAACGGAAAGCGTGGGAATCAGGTGAACACTTCGCACTGCAAATAAAGCGAAATTGATCCAATGCGCGGATGACGATAACGGCGCAATCCAGTTCCGGTTCCGAAAGCGCAGTCGGACTTCCCTCGCCCCGCGAAGAGCGGGGCGAGGGAGAAGAAGCTCAATCCGGCCGGATCATCTCGAACATGGCGTCGGGGCGAATTTCGAAATAATCGCCCTTGCGGCCGGCGCGCACGATGGGATGCGCCAGCGCGGTCTGGTAGACGCCGTCCTTGATGAAGGCCTTGTCGATGTGGACGGCGACGACCTCGCCGAGCGTCAGCCAGGACTGCGCCTTCCGGCCGTCGGCGCCCTGCAACTGGATGATCTGCGTGAGCTTGCATTCGAACGCGACCGGACTTTCCGCGACCCGGGGCACGTTGACGAGCCTGCCGGGGACCGCGGTCAGCCCTGCGATCTTGAACTCGCTGACGTCGTGGGCGACATGCGCCGCGGTCGCGTTCATCTGCTGCGCCAGAGCCATGGTGGCGAGATTCCAGACGAACTCCTTCGTCTCCTGGATATTGGCGACGCTGTCCTTCCAGGTGGTCGACGAGAATCCGATGATCGGCGGGTGGTAGCAGAACGCGTTGAAGAAGCTGTAGGGCGCGAGGTTGATGTTGCCTTTGGCGTCGCGCGACGAAATCCAGCCGATCGGGCGCGGGGCGATGATGGCGTTGAAGGGATCATGCTTCATGCCGTGGCCGTTCTTCGGCTCGTAATAGTGCAGGTCTTTATAGTGCAGATCTTTCGGGCTCGATGCGTCCACGCGGTATTCCCTCCGGAATGAGCCTGGACTCTAGCCGTCATTGCGAGGAGCGCAAGCGACGAAGCAATCCAGCTTTGTTTCCGCTGCACCCATGGATTGCTTCGCTTGCGCTCGCAATGACGGGTGAGTTTCGTTGCTGGGCAAAGAAGGATTGATCCTATGCCTTGCCCGTCTTGCCGCGTGGCGCAAGTCCGGCCAGGACAAAATCGATCATCTCGTCGAGCGACGGCCCCGGCTTGTCGGCGCATTGCGCGATCATCTGCGGATGGAAATACCGCATCATCGCGGTGCAGGCGCACATCGCCGCCAGCGGCACGTCGGGCGCCTCGAATTCGCCGGAGGCCGCGCCATCGGCAATCACCGCACCGATGGTCTCGGTGATCTGCTGCATGTGGGCGACGCAAACCTCCCAGCTCTCCTCCATCGCGACCTCGACCATCTCGTGCAGCTTGGAATCGCTGAGATAGCGCTCGCAGTTCATACGATGGATCGTGGTGAGCAGCTCGCGCAGCCGGGAAGCCGCGGGTCCGGGCGTTGCCGCGATGGCCCGGGCCGCGTCCTCAACGCCGCCCATCAGGGTACGCGCGACGCCCTCATGGATCGCTTTTTTCGAATCGAAAAAGCGATAGACGTTCGCCGGGCTCATCCGCAGCACTTTTGCGATGTCGGCGACCGTGGTCTTCTGGTAGCCGATTTCGCGGAACAGGCGCTCCGCCACCACGAGAATCCGTTCCCGTGTGTCTTGTTCGATATGTTCCGAAATCAGCGTCATGGCAGGCTCTTCACTTAATCTTCAATTATTCCGCCGCCTCAGCAAGCGGAAATGCGGGCTCACCCTCATGTTGCGGCGCAAGAACAGGCTGCTTGCCGGTGCCGGTTTCTTCGAGGCTGTTGCGGAACCAGAGGGCATAGAGGCCCGGCAGGTACAGCAAGGTCAGGAAGGTTGCAACAAACAAGCCGCCCATGATGGTGATCGCCATCGGGCCCCAGAACGCCGAGCGCGACAGCGGGATCATCGCCAGAATGGCGGCGAGCGCCGTCAGCACCACCGGACGGGCGCGCCGGACCGTGGCCTCGACGATGGCTTCCTTGCGGCTCAAGCCATGGGTCACATCGGTCTCGATCTGGTCGACCAGAATCACCGCGTTGCGCATGATCATGCCGGCAAGCGCGATCAGCCCGAGCAGCGCCACGAAGCCGAACGGCTGGTTGGCGACGTTCAGGCCGAGCGAGGCCCCGATGATGCCGAGCGGCGCGGTCAGGAACACCAGGAACAGGCGCGAAAAGCTCTGCAGCTGGATCATCAGCAAGGTCAGCATGACGATCACCATCAGCGGAAACAGCACGAAGATCGAGGCGTTGCCCTTGGCAGATTCCTCGAACGCGCCGCCCGCTTCGATGCGGTAGGCCGGCGCGAGATGATCGCGGATGTCCTGCAGCTTGGGCCAGATCTGGTTGGTGACGTCGGGCGCCTGGACGCCGTCGACGACATCGCCGCGCACCGTGATCGCCATGTCGCGGTTACGCCGCCACATGATCGGCTCCTCATGCGAGTATTCCATCTTGGCGATCTGCAATAGCGGCACCGCGACGCCGTTGCGGGAGGTGACTGTGAGATCGCCGACATGGGCGAGATCCAGCCGTTCGGACGGCACGGCGCGGGCGACGACGCCGACCTTCTCGATGCCGTCGCGGATCGTCGTCACCGGCGCGCCCGAGATCAGCATGCTGAGCGCGGTCGAGACGTCCTGCGGGGTCAGGCCGAGCGCCCGCGCGCGATCCTGATCGACCACGAGCTTCAGATAGGGCGACTGCTCGTTCCAGTCGAGCTGCGGATCCTTGATGTTGTCGTTCTGCCGGACCACGTCGCGCACCTTGTAGGCGATGTCGCGGACGATGGCGGGATCGGGACCGATCACGCGGAACTGGACCGGGAAACCGACCGGCGGGCCGAAATTGAAGCGATCGACGCGGACACGCGCTTCGGTGAGCGCGCCGTCGCCGACCGCCTGCTCCAGCCGCGCCTTGATCCGCTCGCGCGCCTCGACGTCCCTGGCGACGATCACGATTTCGGCGAAGGCCTCATTCGGCAGTTGCGGGTTCAAGCCCAGCCAGAAGCGCGGCGAGCCCTGTCCGACGTAGGAGGTATAGGTCGCGATGTCCTTGTCGCCCTTCAACAGTGCTTCCGCCTTCTTCACGGACTGCTCCGTGACGCCGAACGCGGTGCCCTCGGGCAGCCGAAGCTGCAGGAACAGTTCGGGCCGCTCCGATAGCGGGAAGAACTGCTGCTGGACGTGGCCGAACGCCACGATCGAGAGCGCGAACACGCCAACCGTCGCCAGCACTACCTTGACGCGGTGGTCGACGCACCACTGGATCATGCCGCGGAGGATGCGGTAGACGCGGGTCTCATAGACCGCATGCGGATCGTGGTTGTGGTGGACCGTGATGTTCGGCAGCAGCTTGACGCCGATATAGGGCGTGAAGATCACCGCCACGAACCAGGACGCCACCAGCGCGATCGACACGATCCAGAAAATGCCGCCGGCATATTCGCCGACCGCCGAGTTGGCAAAGCCGATCGGCAGGAAGCCGGCCGCGGTGACCAGCGTTCCCGTCAGCATCGGAAACGCGGTGGATTCCCAGGCAAAGGACGCGGCGCGCACGCGGTCCCAGCCCTGCTCCATCTTCACCACCATCATCTCGACCGCGATGATGGCGTCGTCGACCAACAGCCCGAGCGCGATGATCAGCGCGCCGAGCGTGATGCGGTGCAGATCGAGCGACATCGCATTCATCACGATGAAGACGATCGCCAGCACCAGCGGCACCGACAGCGCCACCACGATGCCGGTGCGCCAGCCGAGCGCGACGAAGGAGACGAACAGCACGATCGCCAGCGCCTCGATGAAGGAGTGCACGAACTCGCCGACGGCGTGCTCGACCACCTTCGGCTGGTCGGCGATCTGCTCGACATTGATGCCCTGCGGCACCGCCTTCATGAATTCGTCGACCGCCGCACCGACGTCCTTGCCGAGCTCCAGGATGTTGGCGCCCTTGGCGGTGACCACGCCGATGCCGAGCGCGGGCTTGCCCTCCTGGCGCACCACGAAGCTCGGCGGATCGACGTAACCGTGGGTGACGGTGGCGATATCGCCGAGGCGAAACACTCTGCCGTTGCTTTCGACCGGCGTCTCGGCGACGGCCTTGACGCCGTCGAGCGCACCGGTGACGCGCAGCGGCACGCGCTGCGCGGAGGTTTCCACCGTGCCGGCCGGCACCACATTGTTCTGCTTGGCAAGCGAATCGAACAGCGCCTGCGGTGTGATCCCGAGCGTCGCCAGTTTGGCGTGGGAGAACTCGACGAAGATTCGTTCGTCCTGGGTGCCGTAGAGATCGACCTTTGTCACGCCGGGCACTTTCAGAAGCCGTTGGCGCATGCCTTCGGCAGCCTTCTTCAACTGCGCGAAATCGGCGCCATCGCCGGTCATCATATAGAGGATGGAATCGACGTCCGAGAATTCGTCGTTGACGACGGGGCCGAGCAGACCGGCCGGAAGCTGCGGCTGGACGTCGACCAGTTTCTTGCGCAGCAGGTAAAACAAATAGGGCACGTCTTTCGGCGGCGTCGAATCCCGGAAGGTGACCTGCATTGCCGTGAAGGCCGGCTTCGAATAGGTCTGCACCTTCTCGAAATAGGGCAGTTCCTGCAGCTTCTTCTCGATGGGGTCGGCGACCTGGGTTTGCATTTCCTGGGCGGTCGCGCCGGGCCAGATCGCCGAGACGTTCACCACCTTGACGGTGAAGAACGGATCTTCGGCGCGGCCGAGCCGCTCATAGGAGAAAAAGCCGGCGGCGCCGAGCGCGACGACGAGGAACAGGATCAAGGCCGGATGGCTGACCGCCCAGGCCGAAAGATTGAAATGTTTCATCGCGCCCTCCTTGGAATTCCAAAGCCATTTGTGTTGTGGCCGTCATTGCGAGCGAAGCGAAGCAATCCATCGTGCCGCACAGAAAGTATGGATTGCTTCGTCGCTTCGCTCCTCGCAATGACGGGACTAAAACGACAGTGACGAGACGACCCGGACCTTCTGGGCCGGATCGAGTTTCTGCACGCCAAGCGCAACCACCCTGGCGCCTTCATCGACGCCGCCGGATATGACGACGTCATTGCTTTCATAGGATTTGACGGCAACCGGCTGCAGCGCGACGTCGCCCTTGTCGTCGACGACATAGAACGAGGGTCCGCCGCCCTCGCTGAACAGCGCCGACAGCGGCAGCCGTGCCACCCGCGTGGTGGCGGGATCGGCCAAGGTCAAGGTCGCGGTCATGCCGAGCGAGACGCTGTCGCCGGCGTCCGGCAGCGAGAATTTCGCGAGATAGGTGCGCGTCGCGGGATCGGCTGACGGAGCAACCTCGCGCAACTTCGCGGTGTATTTCTTGTTCGACTCCGACCACAGCGTCACAGTCGCTGTGCCCTCATTGGCGCGACCGAGCAAGGTTTCGGGGATCGCGACCACGGCTTCCTTTTCGCCGAGGCGCGCGACGCGAATCGCGGTCTGCCCCGACGCCACCACCTGGCCGGCGTCGATCAACGTCGCGGTGACGACGCCGCGGCTGTCGGCGACCAGCGTTGCGTAAGACAAGGAATTGTTGGTGAGTTCGACCGAGCGCTGGGCACGGTTGAGCCGCGAGCGCGCTTCGTCCGCAGTTGCCTTGGCCTGATCCAGTTGCGCGTCGGTGGCCCAGCCCTTGGCGCGCAATTCCTTGGCGCGGGTTTCGGCCGCGGCAGCCTGCGCCAGCACGCCGGTGGCGGCGCGCAATTCGGCCTCGGCCTGCTCGGCCTGCAGCTTCAGGTCGACCTCGTCGAGGGTGGCGAGCGGCTGGCCGACATCGACGGTCTGGCCGACTTCCACCAGGCGCTTTGCCACCTTGCCCGGGACGCGGAAGCCCATGTCGGTCTCGATCCGGGGCTTGATGGTGCCGACAAAGCTGCGCTCCGGCGATTCGGCCTCGTAATGGACCGTGGCCACCAAAACCGGGCGCGCCGGTGCGGCGTTCTTGGCGACCGTGCCATTGCAGCCGGCCAACGAAATCGCCAGAAACGCCAACGATGCACCGGCTAACAGCTTAGAATAGCTCGACAAAATGGAACGGACCAACATGACGGCTTCCCTCGATTAAACGTGAGGGGAGTGTCGAATGTTTACTGACGAATGTCAACAATCATCATCAATCATGATTTCGTGATGGGCTTGGTGGCTATGGGGCCGCGATTCTTTCCTTGGGAGCCGTCGTCTGCGCGAAATCTGCACAAAAATCCGCAAATCCTCGGCATCCCGGACAAAGGCCCTGCCAATCGTCCCGGCATCGTCGCCGCATGGGGAAAATCATCCGGATCCAATTTCGACCGTCGCGACTGCCCCGGCGGTTACTCAACGACGGCTGGTGGCTGGAGACGCCGCGACTTCGTCCTTCCGTCGTCGCCTTCCCAAAGCCATGCCCGCCGAAGCCCAAGCCCAGGGGCAGCCACCTCACCCTCGTTCATCCCGGGAAATAACAACATGTCGATCGCGACCGCGTCCGATATCGAGATAGCCCCACCCCGGCCCCCGCTCGCCCAATCCTCAGGCCGCTGTTGCTCGCCGCGGCTTGCGCCGCGCTGGCCGACTGGCTGTTCTATGGCTGGGAGATCGGCATTTCGCTCGCGCTGTTTTTCGGCGCGCTCGGCATCGTCGCCGTCGCCGGCAATGATTTGCGTGCGACGCGCAAGGCTCAAATCGCGATGAGCGCCGTGTTGGTCGCGGGTCTGTTGGCGGTGGTCGAGGACGCCAACGCCCTCTCGGTCATCACAGGCGCGCTGGCGACGGCGATGTTCGTCATCTTCCTGACGGCACGCGGAACGGCGTCCTGGCAAAGGCAATTGTTCGAAGCCGCGACGATTCCGCTTCGCGGCCCGTTTCAACTGGCAGGCGATCTCTTCGCCACGCTGCGGCGGATGAAGGGGCAGTTGCCAGAGTGGCTGAGACCAGCCTCTCTCGTTGCCTGGATCGTTCCGCTGGCCGCCTTCGCGGTCTTTCTCGGCCTGTTCGCGTCGGCCAATCCGCTGATCGAATACCGGCTGACGCAGATCGACCTGCACGCGCTCTTCAACCTTGTCAGCGCCCCGCGGATGGTATTCTGGGCCCTGATCATATGCCTCGTCTGGCCCCTGATCCATCTGCGCATCCGACGCAAGCCCAATCGAGAATCCGAACCTCGCGTCAGCAGCGTCGCCGATCTTCCCGACATGGATGATCTTTTTGGAGCGAAGGCAATCGCGCGCTCGCTGATCCTGTTCAACGGCTTGTTCGCGCTGCAGACCGGACTCGACCTGGCCTATCTCTGGGGCGGCGCGACCTTGCCCGGCGGCATGAGCCATGCCGCATACGCCCATCGCGGCGCCTATCCGCTGATCGTCACCGCGCTGCTTGCCGCGGCCTTTGTCCTGATCGCGATGCGGCCGGGCGGACCGGCGGAAAATTCGAGGCTGATCCGTCCGCTGGTGCTGGCATGGATCGCGCAAAACGTCCTGCTGGTCATCTCGGCGATCTTCCGGCTCGATCTCTATGTCGCCGCCTTCTCGCTGACTTACCTGCGGCTCGCGGCCCTCATCTGGATGGGGCTGGTGGCGGCAGGCCTGCTGCTGATCCTGATCAAGATCGTGATGAGGAAGCCCAATTCCTGGCTGATCAACGCCAACGCGGCGACGCTGGCCGTCGTGCTTTACGGATGCTGTTTCATCAACGCCCCGTGGCTGGTCGCGACCTATAATGTGCAGCATTGCCGGGAAGTCGGCGGAACGGGTCCTACTCTCGATTTGAAGTATCTGGCCTCGCTTGGCCCGCAAGCCTTGCCCCCCATCGAAGCGCATATGAAAGAGTTCCCGGAGATGCTGCTCATCTCGCTCGCGACTCGGCTGGATTCAAATCGCGACTACCTTGCGCGGCCCGGGAATTGGCGCGCCTGGGGCTTTCGAGCATGGCGCTTGGAACGATATTTCGCTACCTATCCACCTGTTTGGCTGAATCAATCGGACAGCGGCAAAGGCTAGCGCGAACATGGCTCACTCCATCCTCGTCGTCGATGACGACCCGCATATCCGCGATGTCGTGCGCTTCGCGTTCGAAAAGACCGGCATGACGATCTCGATCGCCCCCGACGGCAAGGAAGCGCTGCGGCAGTTCGACCGCAACGTTCACGACCTCATCGTGCTCGACATCGGCATGCCCGAGATGGACGGCCTCGAAGTCTGCCGGCAGATCAGGAAAAACGCGGACACGCCGATCCTGTTTCTATCCGCCCGCGACGAGGAGATCGACCGCATCCTCGGGCT
The DNA here is from genome assembly GCA_035602495.1 of Bradyrhizobium sp. Classification (GTDB taxonomy): domain Bacteria; phylum Pseudomonadota; class Alphaproteobacteria; order Rhizobiales; family Xanthobacteraceae; genus Bradyrhizobium. The sequence goes on along the minus strand of DATNMT010000419.1, from coordinate 8,066 downwards.
CGAGATCGGCGGCGACGATTACGTGACAAAGCCGTTCAGCCCGCGCGAACTGGTCGCCAGGGTGAATGCGATCCTGCGGCGGGCCCGAAGCGCGCCCGCACCGGCGGGAACCAAGGCCCTGCGCCATGGCGGACTCGCGATCGATCCGGACGCCCGCACCGCCAATTTCGGCGAGACAGAGGTCGCGCTGACCGCGCTTGAATTCTCGATCCTGCGTACGCTGCTGGCGCGGCCGGGCTTCGTGTTCACGCGCGAACTGATTCTCGATGCCGCCTACGCCGGCAACATCCATGTCGCGGACCGCACCATCGACAGCCACATCAGGAACATCCGCGCCAAGATGGCCGCGGCCGGCTCGGATTCGGTGATCGAGACCGTCCATGGCGTCGGCTTCAAGCTCGGGCGTTGCGAGGCTTCGCGTTGAGCGAGACCGCCAAACCTCTCACCACCCTCCGACAGAAGTGGCGGCCCAGCCTCAGCCTGGTGGTTTTCCTCGTGCTGGCCAGCGTGCTGTTGCTGCCGCTGTTCAGCCTGTATTTTCTAAAAGTCTACCAGAACCAGCTGATCCAGCTCACCGAGTCCGAACTGATCGCGCAGAGCGCCGCGCTGTCGGCGGTGTTCAAGCGCGAAGTCGAGAGCGCAATCCCGCAAGGCGTCGCGCTCGGCGCAAACCTTCCGCCGGCCCCGCACATGCCCTCGGACAACCCGTATCAGCCGATCTGGCCCAAGCTCGAGCTTGCCAATGAGAGCGTGCTGCCGCCGCGGCCGGAGGCGCGCGCGCCATCGGCGCCGGCCGATCCCGCCTTCGCCGCGCTCGGCGCCCGCATGATGCCGGATCTGGTCGCAACCCAGAACGTGACGCTCGCCGGCTTTCGGCTGCTCGATCCCAACGGCGTCGTCATCGCCGGCCGCGACGAAATCGGGCTGTCGCTGGCGCATCTGGAGGAAGTGACCGTGGCGCTGCAGGGCCGCTTCAGCGCGGTGCTGCGCGTGCGCATCTCCAAGCACGACCAGCCCTCGCTCTATTCGATGAGCCGGGGCACCGGCATGCGCGTGTTCACGGCGATGCCGGTGATCGTCCGCGACCAGGTCGCGGGCGTGGTCTATGCCTCGCGCACGCCCAGCAATGTCTTCAAGTACCTTTACGAGCAGCGCGCCAAGGTCGCGCTCGCGATCCTCGTGATGATCGTGCCGACGCTGCTGATCGGCTTCGTGTTTCACCGCACCATCACCGAGCCGATGCGGGAGCTGATCGAGCGCACCACCCTGATCGGCAAGGGCGACCGAAATGCGCTAGGGCCGCTCAAGCGTCATGGCACATCCGAATTCGCCCGGCTGTCGCAAAGCTTTCTCGATATGGCGCGGCGGCTCAACACGCGCTCGAGCTTCATCTCGACGTTTGCCACCCATGTCTCGCATGAACTGAAATCGCCGCTGACATCGATCCAGGGCGCCGCTGAATTGTTGCGCGACGATGTCGATGCGCCCGACATGGACGACGAGGACCGGCGCAAATTTCTCGACAACATCATCGCCGACGCCGATCGGCTGGCGAAAATCGCGGCCCGCCTGCGCGACTTCGCGCGGGCGGAAAATCCGACTGCGGTCGGCGCCGCCAAGCTCGCCGACACCATCGCCGGCCTGCGTTCGGCCTTCCCCGCGCTCGAGATCCGCGCCGGCGGCGAACTCGAGACGCCGATGCGCATATCGGGCGAAAATGCCGGCATCATCTTTTCCAATCTCGCCGACAACGCGATCCGCCATGGCAGTTCGGCGCTCGGGCTTTCCGCCTCGCGGCAGGGCAACCTGTTGCTGGTCAAAGTCGGCGACAACGGCGAAGGCGTCTCACCCAACAACCGAACGCAGATCTTCGACAGCTTCTTCACGACGCGCCGCGACAGCGGCGGGACCGGCATGGGCCTGGCCATCGTGCGCGCGATGCTGGACGCCCATGGCGGCTGGATCCGTCTGATCGATTCCGATGCGGGAACCGCGTTCGAGCTGACGATCCCGATCGCCGACGCCCCGGCGTCATGACGATCGGGCGCGCCTGCGTGTGCGTGGCGGTCATCGTCTGCGGCCTCGTCTTGCGTGGCGTTGGGCTCGGCCTCGGGCTGCCGGCCGTCGTCGTCAAATACGGCGGCTCGACGCTGTGGGGGACGATGGTGTTCTTTCTGGTGGCGATCGCCGCAGCACGCCTGTCACGGCGCGAAACCGCGCCGATGGCGGCTGCGATCGCCATTTGCGTCGAACTGTTCCGGCTGGTTCACGCGCCCTGGCTCGATGCCTTCCGGCTGACGCTGCCGGGCGCGTTGCTGCTCGGCCGCATCTTCTCGCTTTGGGATTTGCTTGCCTATGGCGCCGGAATTGTCCTCGCGATCGGGCTGGATCGCCTCGCAACGCCACTTTGGCAACGCCATGCGCGCGTCAGTTCTCCAGCGAGTCCTTGACGCGTTTCCTGGCCGGTCGCGGCTTTTCCGCCTTCAGGGCGTGGCTCCCGGCCTCCTCGGCGATCCTGATGATGTCCTTCATCCGGGCCGCAATCCTCTCCAGGATCGTTTTGTCGGTGCTGCTCATGCCGCCTCCGAAACCTCGTTCCGGAATCAACCCATCCGGAGGCTAGGGGTTCCGCCGCGATTCCTTACTCCGCGAGCTGGAACCGCTCGAACCGATGCAGTTCCTCCTCGATCCGGCGTTTGAAATCCTTGCGCGCGCTTTTTGCCGCACCGCTGCCGACCCAGCTCCATTTCTGCACCAGCAATTTCCTGTTCTGCCGGTCGGTCTTGAGATCGAGCGCGGCGACGATGTCGCAGCCCACCAGCACCGGCAGCGCGAAATAGCCGAAGCGGCGTTTTTGCTTCGGCACATAGGCCTCGAAACGATGTTCGTAGTCGAAAATGAGATGCGTCCGCTTGCGCTGGATGATCAACGGATCGAACGGCGAGAGGATGTGCACCAGTTCGGCAGCGGCCTCGCCGGAGTTGTCCAGTGTCGCGAGCTCCGCCCAATGCTCTTGCTTGCCGGCGCCTTCGAGCGCGACCTGCACCAATTCCCGACGCCGAACCCGGGCCGCGATCAATTTGCGCACCGCGGCCTTGTTCGGCGCGTCGAGATGGCAGATCGAATCCAGGCTGACGACGCCTTGCGCGCGCAAGCCGCGGTCGAGCAGATAGGCGGTGGTCTCGCGCGCGGAAGCGCCCTTCGGCGGCTTGTCCCAGCCAAAATGCCGCGACATCAGATCGTAGCTCTTGAGCATGCCGTTGCGTTCCGAGATCGTCAGCAGGCCCTGATAGAACGCCAGCTGCAGCGCCCGCTTCGACGGCTTGCGGCTCGCCCACAGATGCTCCTTGTCGACCAGCACGTCGTCGTCGATGTCGCGGATGGTCAGCGCGCCGTCACGGTGGATCAGCCGCATCACCTTGCGCAAATCCGCAGGCTTCACCGTGCTCAGCCATTTGTGGCCCTCGCGGCGATGGCGCTTCATCGCCGGGATAAAGAAACGCAGGTCGCTTGAGGGCACATAGGACAGCGCGTGGGTCCAGTATTCGAACACGCTCCTGTCGACGCTCTGGGCATGGCGCAGGTCGGCGCGGCAGTATCCGGGAATCCGGTTCCACAGGATATGGTGGTGGCAGCGCTCGATCACGTTGATGGTGTCGATCTGCACATAGCCGAGATGGGAGACCGCGGCCGCGGTCGCAGCCGGCCCGTCGCCGAACGGCGCCGATGTGTCGAGCCGCTGGGCGCTGAGCCAGATCCGCCTGGCCGCGGCCTTGGTCAGGGGATGGAATGGATCGGCGCGGGACATCGCGCGGCAATCTAGCCGGATTCGCCGCCGGCGGCACCCGGTCGGGCGCGCGCCTAACGGAGTTGAGGAGCCGACATGGAATCAGACGCGAACCACGATCTTGCCGTTGGCCTCGTTCGACTCCATCAGCCGGTGCGCGGCCTGGATGTCATCGAAGCGAAACAGCCACATGCCGCGCTATCTGGTCGAGCAGGAATTGCGCGAAGGCGGCCTGTTGCCGATCACCGGCAGACACCTGAAGGCGGGCAGGTCGAGCTGGTGGCGGCCCGGCGGCGGGACACGCCGCATGGCCCTGTCGCCAACCGGCTATGGCAGTACATCCGCGACCAGGCGGCGGAAATCATCCCGGCCTAGAACTCGTTCGCTTTATTTGGCCCACTCACTGCCTCGGCCGTTCGCCGAGGCTCCCCGTTGCGATCTCGGGCTCGCATGCCGCCTTGCCGCGCTGGGGGGCCTGGCATTTGTAGACATTGCCGGTGAGACGGTCGATCAGCCACACATACTCGTCGGCCGGGCTCTCCATGGCGACGAACCGCGTGCCGACCGCCGTAATCAGCGTCGACAGCAGGATCGCCGCCGCGATCATGCCTGCCCCGATCAAAATCGGCATCGAGTTCCCCGCCCGTTCCGGCGTAACCGCACGAAACCCCTGATACTCGCCTGGTCTTTTCGGTGACTGAAACAAGGCCCTGTTGCTTCGCTGTCTTTTGTTTTGACTTTTGTTTTTGTCTTTTGTTTGCGAGCAGCTTTCCTAAATCGGCATCTGGCCGATTTGTTGTCCGCACCCCGGCGCTGGCGCGACAGCTTTGCGACCGGGATTGTTCTTCGTGGAACCCACGTGAAAGGCGGCCCGTGAGGACCGCCTTTGTTCCCGATGTTCAATTTTCCTTCGAAGCGGAACCTTACCTGCGGAACAGTCCGCCCATCATGCCGCCGAAGAATCCGCCGCCGCCGCGATAGTGACGGCCGCCGCCTCCGCCGCCGTGATGGCGGTAGGAGTGGCGCGCCGGTTCGTCGTCGCCGTCGTCGGAGGAAGCCACGCGGGTGGCAACGATCTCGGACTGCAGCGCCTTGAGTTGGAGCGTGTTGAGAAAGCCGGTCCTGGGATAGCCGCGCGCGGCCTGCCAGCGGGTGATCACGGCGCGGGTCTGCTCGTCGAACTTGCCGTTGACCCTGGTGTCGAAGCCGAGCGCGGCACGTCGCGGCGCTGGCCACGGTCGAGGCCGATCTGGTCTTCCGCGGTCTGATCGGCGGCCTCGCTGAAGGTCAGGGGATCGATGCCGGTGGTGAGGTTGCGGGTCGCGGTCGACGGGCCGTCCTGCAGCGAGGCGATGCGGGCCAGCGCCAGCGACTTGAACTGGCCATTCGGATAGTTGGTCAGATAGGCGTTGAGTTCTTCCGGCTTGTTGGAGTCCTTGATCGAACGCCAGAACTCGAGCTCGACCTCGGAAGTGGGGCCGCTGGCGACCGAAGCCGTATTCGGCGCTTCGGCCGGCGCGCTCGCCGCGCCCGCGACCGGATTGAGATAGACCGTGCCGATGAGGTTGGTGTGGCCCCACGGCAACTGGTTCTTGTTGGTCTCGTCGTTGACCTGGGCGCGGACCTTGGTCATCGCCTGCTGGATCTCGACATTGGGCGCCGCGATATTGGCCAGCAGCGCACGGGTGAACGGGCTGTTGGTGCCGGCCTCGCCGTCGAGCGCGGTCTGTCCGGGGCCGGTGGCAAACGCGATCAGCGTGCCCTCGCCCGATTTCATCTCCGCAAGGCCTGACGCCACAGAGATGCTGCGGGTGGCCTTGGCGGAACGAATCCTGGCTGCGAACGGATTGTCGCGGCAGGCATCGAGGAACACCAGCTTGACCTTGGCGTCCGCCATGGTCTGCTCCAGGGTCAGGTCGACATTGATGGCGGCGCCCAGCTTGACATCCATTTCGGATTTGAGGTCGGCGTCGACCGGCAGCAGATAGTTGGTGCCGTTCACCGCGATGCCATGGCCGGCATAGAAGAACAGCGCGACATCGGCGGCTTCGGCCTTCTTGCCGAATTCGAGCAGTTTTTTGGTCATCTTGTCGCGGGTGAGGTTTGCACCTTCCACCACGTCGAACCCGACACTGCGCAACAGCTTGGCCATCGAATTGGCGTCGACCGCCGGATTGGGCAGCGGCGCCACGTTCCTGTAGGCGCCGTTGCCGACCACGAAGGCGACGCGCTTGTCGGCGAACGCCGCGCTGGTGCTGACGAGGGTGGCTGCGACTGACAGTGCCGCGATCAAGAAGCGCATGATCCTTCTCCCCTGATCCGATCCTTAAAGTGCCTGGGCCCGGAGGCCCCATCCGTTGCGGGCAATGTGATCCGGTCGGCGTGGGAGGACTGTGATCTGGGTCACGCAAGGACGGGCGGGCGGTGAGAGGTCCTCGAACCCGCTTACGAGGCGCGGAACTGGGGGTTGCAGCAGTTTTCCTCAGGCCGCCACAGGTTTGAAGGTGATACGCCCGCGTGTTCCGGCCTTGCGGTTCGGCTTCATGACGATCTCGATATCCTGCTCGAATTCGGTAAGCATTTTCATCAGGCGTTCTACCGAATAGTCATCGAAATCGCCGCGCAGGAGATGCGAGAGATCGGGCTGATGGATACCGATGAGCTTAGCGGCCTTTGCCTGCGTAAGATTGCGCTCTTTGATCAGCCGGTGCAGTTCATTGACAATCTTGGCCTTCAAGAGCCGTTCTTCGGCATTGGGCAAGCCAAGGTCCGCAAATGCGTTGCCGGCGCCTTGATGGATTTCGATCTTACGCTTCGTCATGATCATGCCCCTTCGTTCTCGGTGCGCGTGCGGTAATGCAGTTCGGCATCCCGCAGGCGCGATTTGATAAGCTCGATATCCTGTCGCGGCGTGGCGATGCCTCTTTTTGCCTTCTTCTGAAAGGCGTGGAGCACGTAGACTACGTCGGCAAACCGCACGGTGTAGACGGTCCGATAGGTGTCGCCGTCGAAATCGTCGATCAATTCCAAGACGGCACGGCCGCCAAATCCTTTCAGTGCCTTTGCAGCTAACGGCTCATCTCCTTCCTGCACCTGATGCAGCGCATATCCCACGCGATTCCGCACCTTGGCGGGGAATCGCTTCAGGTCTTTAAGGCTGGAGCCAATAAAGATGCAGGGCCTCGGTTCGGACCGTTTGCTCACGCGACGAATATAGGGGTATCCCTATAAAAGATCAATGTGACCCAAATCACATTCGAACCCATTCGCCTGTCCTATCGTCTATCCATCAAGGCGCCCCCAGGCGTGAACCACGAGGATTAAGACAATGACCAGCTTTCACAGACTTACCGCGCTCAAGGCGATCACGATCACTGCCGCGCTGTCGATGACGGCGGGCCTTGCCGTTGCCGGCGACGCCAACGTCTCGGCGGATCAAATCCTCAATGCATTGCAGCCGAAGGCACCGCTGACCCGCGGCCTGATCATCGGGCAGAAGCCGGAGGCCATGGTCGATCCCGCGGTCAAGGCCAGGGAAATCCACTTCGTCGATACGCTGCGCAACCGCAAGACCCGGTCGCTCTCGCTCGGCGAGCGCGAGGAAATCGCGGAGATCGCTTCCACCAAGCCGAAGATCGATCTCAATATCCAGTTCGATTACAATTCGGCCGAGATCAGCCAGGGCTCGATGTCTTCCGTCCAGGAGCTCGGCAAGGCGCTTTCGAATCCGAGCCTCAGGGGCTCGACCTTCGTGGTCGCCGGCCATACTGACGCGGTCGGCGGCGAAGCCTTCAACCAGGACCTCTCGGAGCGCCGCGCCGATACCATCAAGCGCTACCTCGTCGACAAATACGGCATCAACGGCACCGATCTCGTCACCGTCGGCTACGGCAAGAGCAAGCCGAAGGATCCGAGCGCGCCGACGGACGCGGTCAACCGCCGCGTTCAGGTCGTCAACATGGACGGCAAGACCGCGTCGAATTGACGGTTGCAGCGCCCGCCGCGCGCCGGCGTGCGGCAGGCGGATTTGATAGTGGATGTAACGACGGTCCAGGTCGGTGGTTGCCGACTTGGACCGTGATGTTTGCCAAACTCGGGCGGCCCCCGCGCTACGCCTGCCGCCACGACCGGCCAGCGATATTGCCGTCCACAAGATGCATCGGATTGAGCATCGGCGCCGGCATGACAGGCTCAAGCATTTGCCGTGCGGCCCGCACATCATGCAGTTCATCGAAATCGAATTTTTCCGGTGTCGTCACGCCGACCAGAAGCGCGAAGT